>DATIYG010000102.1:0-7127 GCA_035517755.1 Rhizomicrobium sp.
GAACACCAGCGATCCAAGCGAAGCCCAGAAACGGTGCATGGTCCCTCCCCCATGATCGCAGAAAGTCTAGTCGTGTGCTGGCCGGCCTTCAAAACATTCTTGGCAAGTCGCACGGCAACATTGAGACATAGTCGACGAAGCCCGAGCAATTCAACGCGAAGCAACTTATCGCGCGTGAGATTCATGAGGTGCGCACTCGGCTGCCCAAGAAACTGACGTTCGCTGCGCGGGGAAGGTGCCCGACCGCTATTTTCGCGGCGCGCCGTTCGCTTAATTCGAAGAGCCGTGGCGGCCCGCGCCCACTCCGTGGAGGCGCGTCCGGTCTTTGTCTCCGAGAAGATGTATCGGATCGACCATCTGGCCATCGACCTCTACCCACCCCATGTGATTGGTGCCGGCGGACCAACCCAACAAGCGCTGGATCTGCTCTGGATAGCTGGCGACCAGTTCCGATGAAAGCGACAGGTACATGTTCTCTTCCTGCCGCATGTTCGCCGCATCGAGTGCCAAGCTGACCGCGGAGCGATATTCGTCCGCCGTCTTGTTCGCGCCGCCTGCGTGAAAAGTGGAGCCGAGGAAAATCAAGGCCGATCCCGCTTTCATAACCGTCGGGACAGTTTCCGACATATTCGGCTGGCGCTCATCGTCCCACAGATGGCTCCCCGGGATGACGAGCGTGCCCCCGTTTTCCGCCGTGAAGTCCGAAACCGCGCAAATGATCTGGACGCGGCCCTCACGCCCGTTCGTCGGATGGCGCCAGAGGAAAACTGTATCGTCGCGATGCAGCGGTTGGGCGCCTTGCCCCGGCGCGAGCTGGATAGCTTGCGTCACTCCGATGCGGACATCCGCGGCGAGACTCGCCCTGCGTTCGCCCACCCACACCTCGCTCGGCCGGCACAGAAAATGTTCCGCAGGCTTGAGGTACAGCGGGTGCGTTGCAATCTCCGCGCAATGCCGCGTATGCGCGAACAGCGCACTCAACCGCCGCGTCTTGTATCCTGCAAAGCCGTCGCGCCCGGTTGATTGCCGTTCCAATATCGGCAACAGGTCGCGGCGCAACCCTTCCAGCGTTTCGGGCGTCAGGAAGTCTTCGATGATCACGCCGCCGTCGCGCGCCAAAACCGCGACAACATCGTCGGCGGTAGCCGCGCCGGAAAGTCTGCTCAACCGTCTCATGGTCACTTCCTTCACCGGCTTTCGGTTCTACATCGCGCGACGGTTCGCCAGGCGACGGGCGAGCACCGTGAAACATGCCAGGCTCGCCGCGATCGAAACCGCGAACAGGGCGTAGAGCGGGACGTACCCGTTGCCGCCGCTCAGAAGGGCGCCGGCGAGCACAGGACCGAGGGCGGAACCGACGGCGAGAGCCGCCGGCATAAGAACGGCGACACGTCCGTTCGGATCGGACGACGCGATCATTCCCATCTGGTACGCCATCGGGAAGTTCCACAGCCCGACGGCGAGCAGCGCGCCGATGAAGTAGCCAGCAAGACCGTGTCCTACCATCAGCACGACCACACCGGCGATCGCGGCCAACATGCCAATCATCAGCGGCCGCTCACGGCCGAAGCGATCGCCGATGACCGCCGCGGCGATGCCCGCCATGCCGCTGACGGCGAGACCGATCATCAGAAGAACGGCGACCGTCCTATCGTTGACACCGAAGCTCGGCGCGATCTGCGTGAGAAACGCCCAGAGCGCCGCGAGGCCGCCGAACGATACGAACATCGCACCCAATCCGAGCCAAGGAGCCCAGTTGCGCATCATCGAAAGGTCTGAGCGAAAGCGCCGGAGCATCGCGAAGCGCTCATCCGGCGGTACAAGGGCTCGGTGCGCCGGAATGCCAAGCAGACCAACGAGAGAAACGACACCGCTGATCGCCGCAAGCGTGAGGACTGTTCCTGCAAATCCCCACCTTGCCTGCACGAACTGGGTCAACAACAACACCGCGACAATCGCGAGCAGCACTTCGCTTGCGAGCTTGATGCCGAAGGCGCGGTCGGGCCGGTGGTTCTCCGATACGATTGCGATCGTGACGGTATAGAGAAGGCCGAGGCCCATGCCGGTGGCGAAGAGTGTCGCCAGAAGCGCGCCATAGCTATCGATGAACGCCGCAGCGGCTAAGCTGGCGACCGAGAGTGCGGTGCCCGCACCGATGAGCCGCCGCCAGTCGAAACGGCCGATCCACTGACGAGACGTCGCGGCAACCAGGGCGAAGCCCGCGAGCATGCTGGAGCCGACCGTGCCGACCTGTGCATCGTTCAGCGCGAAGCGCGCCGCGGCGGCGCCAAGAAGCGCCGGCATGATGTTGAACAGCAATCCTCCGACCGAAGACACCGTGCACGCCGAGACGAACGTCTTGAGCGGCTGGCGATAGACCGGTGCATGCTTCTCGGGTTTGCGTTCCACAAACGCGGCCGGTCGTACGGGCTGCTCGTTGCTGGGAGGAATGCGCACCAGAAGCTGTGCGTACCCCTTGGTGAAAGGACTCGCGATGTGAACGGGTTCCGCAACGACTTCGATTTTCGGGAAGCGCTTTAGAATCTCCTCCCAGATCACGCGAAGCTGCATCTCGGCCAGGCGATTGCCGACGCAGCGGTGAATGCCGTAGCCGAAGGAGATGTGGCGGCGCGGATTCTGGCGATCGATGATGTACTCGTTCGGGCGCTCGATCGCTTCGTCGTCGCGATTTCCCGAGACGTACCACATCACGACCTTGTCGCCCTTTTTGATCGTCTTTCCGTTCAGGTCGAAGTCGCGTGTCGCGGTGCGCCGCATGTGGGCGAGAGGCGTCTGCCAGCGGATTGTCTCCGAAACCATGGACGGGATCAGCTCGGGATGTTCTCGCAGCTTCCGGTACTGTTCCGGATTTTGATTGAGCGCGAGCACGCTGCCGGTAATCGTGTTGCGGGTGGTGTCGTTGCCGCCGACGATAAGCAGGATCACATTGCCCAGATACTCCATCGGGCCCATGTTCCGCGTCGCTTCGGAGTGCGCGAGCATCGAAATCAGGTCCATCGCGGGCTCGGCGTTGACGCGCTCGTTCCACAGCCTGATGAAGTAGTCGAGACACTCCATGACGGCCGACGTCTGCTCTTCGACGGTTTCCACCAAACGGCCCGGGCCGGGAACGGTGGTCGTGACGTCCGACCAGTAGGTCAGCTTGCGCCGATCCTCGAACGGAAAATCGAACAGCGTGGCGAGCATCTGGGTGGTGAGTTCGATTGAAACCTTGTCGACCCAGTCGAACGTCTCGCCAATCGGCAGCGCGTCGAGAATCTTTCCAGCGCGCTCGCGAATTAGCGATTCCATGCGCTGGAGGTTGCCCGGCGCCACGATCGGACTGACGACCTTGCGTTGCGCGTCGTGCTTCGGGGGGTCCATCGCGATGAACATCGGCAGCTCGGTGTCGTCTTTGGACTCGTCGAAGATGGTGATTTCGCGATGCGACGAAAACACCTGGTGATTGGTATCGACCGCCATGATGTCGTTGTACTTGGTTATCGACCAATACGGGCCGAACTCGCTCGTGGCACAGTAGTGGACGGGATCTTCCTTGCGCAGCCGCTCGAAATACGGCCAGTGCGTATCGCTGCTCCAAAGATCGAGCCTGCTGACGTCGATCGCGTCCAGCGGAATGGAATTGGCGTCTTCGATTGCGGCTTTGAGCGCGGCTTGCGTTGCCATCCGGATCGATCCCCTTTTTCTAAGGCAGCGCCGAGCCAACAACGGCAACGGCCCGAACTTCGACGAGCAATTCAGGCATGGCCAGTTGCGTCACGCCGACCGCCGACCATGAGGGATAGCCGTTCGGGAAGAACTCATCTTTTACTTTGCCGAACTCGGCCGCCCCGCCCCGCAAGTCCACATGGAATGTGATCAGCTCAACAACGTCGCCGAGCGACGCGCCTGCCGCCTCGAGCACCAATTTCAGCTGGCCGAACGCGAGCCGCGCCTGGTCGGTCAACCCCTTGCCCGGCCGCAGGCCGGCATCGAGCCCGACCTGACCCGACACCCACACCATATCGCCGACGCGCGTCGCCTGCGAGAAGTGAAAGCTGTCATACATCGCTTTGGACTCGGCCGGATTGATCAGCGCGCGCGTCATAGTGTTCTGGCTCAGCGAAGCTGCTGAAAGATCGGCGAACGGAACGCTTGGCCCGGTTCAAGCCGCGCCATCTCACGCTGGAACAGCATGCCGTTGCGCGCGAATTTCGGCGCGCGGCTCACCGCCGGGAGCGGATGGAACGTCGCATCGTCGCCGAAGAAGCGGAACACGATGGTGTGCCGGTCGGGAAACTTCGCATCCACCGCGGCGCCGCCGTGCAGCGAGTTGGGGTGCAGCACCAGCACATCGCCCGGCTCGGTCGCCCAGGACAGCACATCCCACGCACCTGGGTTGGCCTTTCGCTCCGCTTCGATGTCCGGCAGCCGCGGCAGCGCATTGCCGCCGTGCAGCGGCTCGGTCGGATCGTTGGGGTCACGGAATGTGGGGCCGTCGTAGCGCGTGCCCAAATGGGAACCGCGGACGATTTCCAGCGCATTGGACTTCGGCACGGACTCGAAACTGATCCACGCATTCCCCCAATGCATGCCGCCCCATGGCAGATAGGACGTGTCCTGATGCCAGAATGTGCGGGGGCCGACGCCACCCGTCTTGATGAATATCTCTTCCGCGAAATACCAAACGTGACTGGAGCCCCAAAGCTCCGCGAACAGCCGGCCGAACGGCATCGCCGCCATCATCGCATCCAGCTTTGGTTTGGCCGCCGGGTTGGAATTGTCGACGAACGATTGATGCTCGGTGCCCACCAGCATCCCCGATGCATTCGGTCCGGGGTGAGCCACGCCCCAGTCGAGGGCTTCACGGCACCTCTCCAACTGCTCCTTGTCCAGCGCACCGCGCACGACAATGGCGCCGTCCTCCAGATATCTCTGTCGCAAGGATTCCTGGATCATCTCTCTCCCCGTGATCGCATGACGAAAGAGACACTACCACTCTCCATGATTTTACACAATGGTGATTTTTATAATTACAGATCGCGTTCGAAGCGCTATTTTCAGGCTTATGAGCCAAACACGCCCCCGCAGTCATAAACTTCGCGGCAAAGATGAGGTGGCCCAACCGCGCCGCGGCCGTGGCCGGCCGCAAGGCGACCACGCCGCAAAAAGCAGCGAGTTGATCGCCGCCGCATGCAAAGTGATTGCACGAGAAGGTTATGCGGGTACCACGCTGCTTAAAGTTGCCCGCGAAGCGGGTGCTGCATCGACAGGTGTCGTGACCCACTATTTTGAGAGCAAGGAGGCGATGGTGCTGGCGGTCGCCGAGACCCTGTTTGACGAATACGACGCCTGGCTGGTTGCACAAGGCGACGCCTGCGATCCCAAGTCCCTCTGCAACAACCTTCTCGACTATACGACACGCAGTAAGGGCGTGACATGGCTGGCAATGCTCCAACTCATCGTCGGCGCGCGCGGGGATGCGAGGCTGGCATCGCTCTATGCTCGCCGCAACGGACAGTTCATGGCCAACTTCACCAAGCTGATCCGGCGCGGCCAAAACGAAGGCGTGATCCGCCGCGATGTCCCCGCGGACGTCCTCGCGGACCAGTTGGGCGCGATGGGAGACGGCTGGGCGCTTACATATCCGCTCGAGCCGAAGCGCTTCGGGCATGGGCGTATCCGCCACCTTGTCGACAGCGCGGCGGCTATGCTGGCGCCGCCCGTCTCCAAAAGTTGAGCGTTGCGCGGCTCTAGCCGGCTGTCACGAATTGAAGCGATCGGGCGAACCGCCAGCCCAGGAGAATGCCGGTTTTTTGGGCTTGTGTTTCAGCCTGCCCACACCGCGCGCGAGGTTGCTCGGAATAACTCCGTCGCGCACGACACGTTGCAAGGTTGTGGAGAACATCCCGACGACGCGCATTGTCCCGCCGGCGCCGCCCGTAACCGGCCTGCGTGCGGGCGTCTTGTCCCTGAATGCCGCCAACTTGGCCGACTTGCCTGCGGCAACATCGTCGCGGAGCCGGTCAATGTCGGACGGCCTCGGATCGGCGACAAATCTGTGTCCGAGAAGGGGCTTTACTTGAGACTCGATCCGGCTGCGATCCGTGGCCAGCGTCGATTGCTTCAGCCGATGGCGCGAAACCAGCAAGTGCTGGTCACACAACGCACGCACACGAAGCTTAGTGTTGAGCGTCGCCATCTCGTCCCGAGGATCGAGACCGCCTTTTATTTGCGTTCGATAGCTTTTGGCCTTCTTTCGGGCTTGTTTTGGAGTAAGACCCGACTGATATGACGTTTGGACCGGCCCTATCGTCAGCCTGCGCTGACCTCCTCTGCCCCGTCCCGTTCCTGCCGGACTGCGGAATTGCAGGAAAAAGGCGGCGGCTCCGGAAGGCTTTAACCTGATGCCAAGCCCTAATTCGATATCGTCAAAGAATGCCTGGTCCTTGCCCGTCGGCTTCAGCGACCGGATGAAGACGGCATCGAAGTGGAACCTGGCCCTATGTCTCCATCCCGCGGGCCGGGAAACCACGGGGAAACCAGATGAGTCCGGACGGGTCATGAGCACCAAGGTTTCAGCCAGAGCGTCCAACCCCGGATTTCCTGGGATTATGTTGCCTGCTGAGACCCAGCCGGATCGTCACGTCTCGCAAAGCAGTTCGCCTTATAACCTCTCGAGCGTTGAATTCGTACGGGTTCAGCATTACACGCCACGCCTCCCGGCATACGGCCGCAACTGGATCGGGCGGGACCCAACAAGTCCCGTCTTAAGCCCTTGAAATGACAAGTCAAACCCCTCCGGACCGCCTCTCCCGCAGCTCGAATGACCTGCTCGAGGCGACCTCGTTCCTGTCGGGCACCAACGCGGCGTTCGTCGAGTCGCTCTACGCCCAATATCTGGAAAACCCGGACGCGGTCGACGAGAGCTGGCGCATTTATTTCGCGAGCCTGGGGCAGAGCGCCTTGGCGCCGGCCCAGGTCGGCCGCGGTCCG
This sequence comes from Rhizomicrobium sp., assembly GCA_035517755.1. Lineage (GTDB taxonomy): Bacteria > Pseudomonadota > Alphaproteobacteria > Micropepsales > Micropepsaceae > Rhizomicrobium. The sequence goes on from DATIYG010000102.1 coordinate 6,997, forward strand.
GAGTGGCGCCGCGACTCCAAACCCCAATTCGAGAACGGCGAACTGGTCGGCGCGCTGACGGGACAATGGCCGGCGCGCAAGGGCGCCACGAGCGAGAAGGATCTGCGCCTCGCCGCCCAGGAATCGATCCG
>DATIYG010000103.1:0-5195 GCA_035517755.1 Rhizomicrobium sp.
CGCAGGATCGGGAACTGCCGGTGGGCGATCTCAGCGGCGTTGCTGTATCCCGTGGTGAGCAGAATGGGCAGATCGGGATAACGTTCGTGAATCAGGTTCGCCAGCTTGAGGCCGTTGATCTCGCCGGGCATCACGACATCAGTGAACACGAGATCCACCCTGCGGTCGTCTCGCAGCTCGTCCAGGGCAGCCTCGGCGTTCGCGGCAACAATCACGGAATAGCCGATCTGCTCGAGCAGCATCGAACTGACCTTGGCCACTTCCGCGTTATCCTCGACGACAAGAATGGTGCCGTTGCCGGCGCCGGAGATTTGTGCCGTCGGGGCTTCGGTGGTCGCCGCAGGGGCAGACGCCCTCGGGAGATACATCGTCACGGTCGTGCCCCGGCCGGTGTCGCTCTCCACGACGACGCCGCCGCCGGATTGCGTGCTGAACCCATAAACCTGGGAGAGACCAAGACCGCTGCCCTTGCCCAGCGGCTTCGTGGTGAAAAACGGCTCGAAAATGCGGGGCAAGACTTCGGGCGGGATTCCCATCCCGGTATCGGTCACGACAAGCGCGACGAAATTCCCTTTCAGAGGTACGGCCGGGTCGCGACCCTGCAACACTTCATTGTGCGCGGCGACCGTCAGCCTACCGCCTCTCGGCATGGCGTCCCGCGCATTCACGGCAAGATTGACGAGTGCCAGTTCCAACTCCGCCGGGTCCACCTCGACCGGCCAGAGTCTGTCGTCGTCGACTTTGATATCGAGATCGACAATACCTCCCAGCGTCGTGTCGAGAAGCTCCCTGCAAGCTGGGATGCGCTGGCGCAAATCGACGACGACAGAGTTCAGCGGCTGGCGCCGCGAAAAGGCGAGCAACTGGCGGGTCAGTTTGGCGCCTGTCGCGGTCGCCATCTCGATGGCTTCAAGCGCGCGAACATCCTTCTGATCCTCGGCGCGACGCTTCAGGATCTGGGTCTGTCCACCAACAATCATCAGCAGATTGTTGAAGTCGTGCGCAATGCCGCCGGTCAGCATTCCCAGCGCCTCCAACCTCTGCGATTGCGCCAGCTGTTCCTGCGATTTCTGAAGCGCAAGTTGCGCGTCGCGGCGCTCGGTGATGTCGCGCGTGATCTTCGCGAAGCCGATGAGCTTGCCCCGCTCGTCGCGGATGGAGTCGATGATGGCGTTGGCCCAGAAGAGAGTCCCGTCCTTGCGGACGCGCCAGCCTTCCGCCTCGTATCGCCCTTCCTTCAACGCGGTCGACAGCGCTCGAAGCGGGATGCCGTTCTCGCGATCCGGTGCGGTGAAAAACTTTGAATAATGATGACCGATGATCTCATCGGCCTTGTAGCCTTTGATGCGCTCGGCACCGGCGTTCCAGCTTGTGATCACCCCGTTTGGGTCGAGCATGTAGAGCGCATAATCGGTGACGCCGGCGACGAGCAGGCGAAACTGCCGCTCGCTCTCTCGCAACGCATCGGCGGCCGCACGCCGCGCTGTGGCATCGCGAAAGGTGCAGACATACCCATCGACCTCGCCATTCGGGCCGCGAAGGACGGTGACAAAGCAAATGCACCAGAAATCCGACCCGTCCGTATGCTGACGAAAGCTTTCGCCTTCGTAACGGCCAAGGTCCCGGGCTTCGGCGAGGATCGTGTCAGGCAACCCGTTGGCGCGTTCGACGGCCGAGAACACGCGCGCGAAAGGCTGTCCGACCGCGTCTGCCGTGGAAATTCCGAACAGGGCCCTGCTGCCCTCGTTCCACGCTGTGATGATTCCTGCGGAATCGAGACCGAACAAGGCATAGTCGGTCACCTGGTCGACCAGCGCCCCCAACTCCGCGGAGTTGGCTTGCTCTGCACCAGCGCTCAACTTCGCCTGATCTGCCTTATTTGCCGCCACCCGCAGCCCTTAGACCACCACGTAAGGTGTATAAGTCCCGATTCGAGAAGAAGTTCCTTCAGTCGTGGTGTGAGAGACCGAGTTCCGCGACCAGCGGCCGCATCAGGGGCATGAGACGCCGCAGCTCGCGCCGATGGGCGCTCACCAGGCTGGACAGGATTTCGTCCGCCTTCTCCGTCAGCACCAGGGTCACTCGCCGGCCGTCGCGGTCTTCGCGACAGCGCTTGAGCAGGTTCTCCGCCTCCAGCCTGTCGACGAGACCGACAGCGCTGTGGTGCTTGATCATCAATCGCTTGGCGACGGCTCCGACCGTCGGCACTTCACCGGACGGGAAGCCACGCACAAGGACCAGCAACTGATACTGCTGCGGACTGAGTCCGGCTTCGCGCGCCGCCTCGTCGCTGAAGTGGAGAAACTGTCTGAGTGCGTGACGAAACTGCGCGAGGCGCTGGTAATCGCCGTCGCCCAGATCCCGATTCGCTGTGGCGCGTCTGCTAGCCATCGCAGGCCGCGCTTTGAATCGCGAATGAATATCGCCGACCGATATAAATCATAGGCCCGAGCCTCCCGACAGGCTTGCCAAAGAAAAATTCAGAGGCCGATTCGCCTAAGCCGTCAAACCGACTTTCGACACCGAATGGAAGCCTCGCAGATACGCCTGTGCGTACCATGACCCCCGGCTCGGGAAAGCTCAATACGAAATACTCCGACATTTCCGCGCAGAGGCTCCCAAGCCATCCACACACAACTGTCGGCCGCGAGACACTCAACTACACCAGGCGGCTCTGGTGCACGGCGGCGGCGATGAACGACGAGAACAGCGGGTGCGGCGCAAACGGACGCGATTTCAACTCCGGATGGAATTGCACGCCGATGAACCACGGGTGATCCGGGATCTCCATGATTTCCGGGAGACGGCCATCGGGTGACCAGCCTGAAACAACCAGTCCATGCTCGGCAAGCTGGCGTGTGTAGCCGACATTCACTTCGTAGCGGTGCCGGTGGCGCTCGCTGATCTCGTTTGCCCCATACACTTCCGCGACGCGGCTACCGGGCGACAGGATGGCCGGATAGGCACCGAGGCGCATCGTGCCGCCGAGATCGCCACCCTCTTCGCGCGTCTCGACCTGGTTGCCTTTGGTCCATTCCGTCATCAGCCCGATGACCGGATGCCGCGGCTTGCCGATTTCCGTGGTACCGGCCCCATCAAGACCAGCGAGATCACGTGCCGCCTCGATCACCGCCATGTGCAACCCGTAGCAGATACCGAAGAACGGCACGTTGCGCTCGCGGGCGAACTTCACCGCGCTCATCTTGCCTTCGGTGCCGCGCTCGCCGAATCCGCCCGGCACCAGAATGCCGTTCACGTTTTCCAGGAAGCTTGCCGCGTCGTCGCGCTCGAAGACTTCGCTGTCGATCCATTCCATGTCGACGCGGACATTGTTGGCGAGCCCGCCATGCGTGAGCGCCTCGGACAGCGACTTGTACGAATCCTTCACCTGCATGTACTTGCCCACGACGGCGATCTTCACCTCACCTTCCGGATTCTTCACCCGGTCGACGACCCACTGCCAGCGCGACAGATCGGGCTCGGGCGCATCCTCGATGCCGAACACTTTCAGTACCTGGGTGTCGAAGCCCTGCTCATGATAGCGGACCGGCGCCTCGTAGATGGTGGAGAGGTCGAGGCCGGGGATCACACAGGCCGGGGACACATTGCAGAACAGTGCGATCTTGCGCCGCTCATCCTCGGGGATCGGATGATGGGAACGGCACAGGAGAATGTCGGGCTGGATGCCGATGCCGCGAAGTTCCTTCACCGAGTGCTGGGTCGGCTTGGTCTTCAGCTCGCCGGCCGTCTCGATATAGGGCACGAGCGTCAGGTGCACGAAACAGGCGTGCCCCCGACCCAGTTCGTTGCCCAGCTGGCGGATGGCCTCGAAGAACGGCAGGCCCTCGATGTCGCCCACCGTGCCGCCGATCTCACAGAGCAGGAAATCGACATCGTCCGCGCCGGACATGACGAATTCCTTGATCATGTCGGTGACGTGCGGGATCACCTGCACCGTGCGGCCGAGATATTCGCCCTTACGCTCCTTCTCAATCACCCGGCTGTAGATGCGCCCCGACGTGATGTTGTCGGACTTGGACGACGGCACGCCGGTGAAGCGCTCATAGTGGCCAAGATCGAGATCGGTCTCGGCGCCGTCGTCCGTCACATACACTTCGCCGTGCTGGAACGGCGACATCGTTCCGGGATCGACGTTCAGATAGGGATCGAGCTTGCGCAGCCGCACCTTGTAGCCACGCGCCTGCAACAGGGCTCCGAGAGCCGCGGAGGCGAGACCTTTCCCGAGTGAGGAGACCACGCCGCCGGTGATAAAGATCAACCGCGCCATGGAAGGCCAAACTAGACTGCGCACATCCTGCGACTCAAGCGGAAAATCTTTTTTTCCACGGCTTGCGCGCCGAACCGCGACTCACTTCGGAAAATGCGTTGTTCAGGCGCGCGCGAGCACGATTGCTGCGCATCCTCCGGCGTGCGGCTCTTTCGGTTAATGCGGCGAAGGAACGGCAGGCGCCCGCTGTGCGGGCTTTGCGGGCTGTGGCGCAGGACGGTTGGCCGGAATGACGGGCGCTGTCGAGCCGGGCGTGGTCTGCTGGTCGAGAATGGACTGGGATTGCGGCCGGCCGTGCAGCGCCAGCAGCGTCAGCGCGAGGCTCGTAAGAAAGAACAGGGTCGCCAGAACCGCCGTTGTCCGCGTGAGCGTGTCCGCCGCGCCCCGGGCGCTGAACAGGTTTCCCAGACCGCCGCCACCGCCTCCCATGCCGAGCGCGCCGCCCTCGGACCGCTGGAGGAGCACGACGCCGATCAGGGCCACGGAAACGATCAATTGAATGACAATCAGGACGGTCTGCATGGAGGCTCCGGACTTCGTAAGGCCTCACATAATGACAAGCAGGCGTTGGCGCAACTGGCGGCTATCCAGCTCGTCCTCAGGTCACGGCACGCCAGCTTTCGGCCCTATCTGCCGTACACAGCAAAGGCAAAGTCGATCCCGTGTTCGATCGTCCAGGTATCGTTCGCTGTGCAGGTTCCGCCATGATCGGCCGAGCACCATACAGCGACCGTAGCCTTGTCCACCTGGTCGGTGTCGTTCGGATTCCATGCCGCCGTGGTTGCCTTGTCGTGGCTGCCGGTTCGGACGACGATCCAGTATTGCTGGCCGGCTGAGAGCGGGATGCCCGCGCTGTCCTTGACGGTCGCGACGCCGCAACATTGCCCAAAGATCGGCATCGTCACGC
>DATIYG010000104.1:0-3611 GCA_035517755.1 Rhizomicrobium sp.
CCCGCCTTGATGTTCTCCGGCAGGATCAGCGGCCTCGGCAGCACGTCCAACGTATCACAGGTCGGGCCGTACACGCGGAAGGCGGTGTGCCCCTGCGGCTGCTCGACGGCGCGTCCGTTGCCATCGACGGAGAAGACACGCAGCGGGTAGTCCGCCGTCCAGCCCGGCAAGGTGAGTTCATCGAAGCTGCCGTAGATGCCATCGTTGAGATAAAGGCTGCCGTCCTTGCGGAGGATGACCTGCGTCACCAGCGAAACGCCTTCTGCGATGAGTGCGCGGCCCGGCTCGCACATCAGTTTCGGTTTGCCCGGCAAGGTCGCCAGGGCTTCGCGGATCGTGTCGAAGTACCAGTGATAGGGCGGCACATCGTTGTTGTGGTATGGCCCGGGAAATCCGCCACCGATGTCGAGCGCCGCAATGTCAACGCCGGCCATGGACGCCGTGCGCCGGGCCATCTCGATGGCCTGCGCGTAGGAAAACGGCGACAGGCATTGCGAGCCGACATGGAAGGTCAGGCCCGGCGTCGCGCCGGTTGCGGCCACGCGCTGCAACAGCCGCGCGGCATCTGCCTGCGTGGCGCCGAACTTGCTCGACAATTCGAGCAAGGCGCCGCCAAGCGGCGTGGCAATACGCACGAAAATGCGCAAGCGTTTGCCGCCATCGGTTTCGGATAAGAGCTTGTCGAGTTCGGCGTCGCAATCGACGACGAAGTCCGTGACCTTGTGTTTGTGGAAAGCCGTGTGGGCCGTGCCGGCGATGCGCACCGGCGCCATGAAATGACACACGGCATTGGGGCAGCGCGCGCGCACCAGCTCGATCTCGGCAAGCGACGCGGTGTCAAAATGGCGGATGCCGCTCGCGTAAACGGAATCGAGCACCAGCGGGGCAGGGTTGGCCTTCACGGCGTAAAGCGTGTCGCCCGGAAAGGCCTCGAAGCGGCGCGCGGCGGCCGCGAACTTCTCCGGAAACAGGCAATAGACCGGCATCGTCGGCCGTGTCGTTTCCAGCAGGTGCTCGACGCTCGAGAAGCGCGGAATCGAAACGGCAGCCGTTCGGCCTGCTTTCGGTTCTTTTGTGACGATGTTGTTCATGCGCGTCCACCTTGCGACGGGCGCGTCTTAGGTTTGGCGGACACGGGGGTCAAGAGCCGGAGGCGCCCGGTCAAGCCTTCGTCTTCGTGCTCAAGCGCCAATGTTTGACGACGTCTTCGAGAGTCGCGGTGTTGACGTCCGAGCTTCTCCACGCGCTCGAGAACTTCCCGTGGCCCGTGGTTGCGGGGCGGCCCAGCGCAAGATTCTTGAAGCGGATGCGCATTGGCATGACGACGCCCTGGCCAAGCACGATGGCCTCGCGATCGCCAAGCAGCGGCAGGAATTCCAGGAGATCGAACTCGCCTTCATGGGTGTTGGCGCGCACCACGGCCTGATCGCGCTCCGTGGAAAGCCGCATGGCAATCAGCGTGCTGCATTGGGAAAGGATCGTCTGGTCGAGCTCCGAAGGCCGCTGCGTGATGAGGCCGAGCGAGACGCCGTATTTGCGCCCCTCCTTGGCAATGCGCGCCAGGCTGAGGCGCGTGGGCGTGAACACATCGTCGTGACCGGCGGGCGCATAGCGGTGCGCCTCTTCGCAGACGAGCAGCAGCGGGATGCGGCCGTGGCTCCATACGGCAAGATCGAACGCAAGCCGCGACAACAGTGAGATCACCACATCGAGAATGTCGGGCGGCACGGAAGAAAGATTCAAGACAGTGATCGGCCGGCCCGCCGAGGGTACCCGGAACACGCGCGACAGCGTTTCGACCATCGTGTCTTCGATGACCAGGCTGCCGAACATGAAGCTGTAGCGCGGATCAGCAATGAACGCATCGATCCTGCTGACTAGCCGCCGGTAGGGAAGCGTGCTGCGCACGCGCTCCAGCTTGCCGAGATGCTCCGTGATGTAGGCGACAACGTCGGACAGGCGGAACGGCGTCGGCGTATCCACGGTGATGCCGGCGTTGTCGCTCGCCTTGCGCAGCCGGCCGGCCTGCGCCTCCGAATAGCGCCGCTTGGCGGACAGCACCGCTTCGCCGAGAATTTCGACTTCCTCGTCGCGGGTGTCCTCCTTGCTGGTCAGCGCGTGGGTCAGTTCCTGGAAATTCAGGAGCCAGAACGGCAGCTGCAGATTGTTGGTGTCGAGCAATTCCGCCTTGTCGCCGAACGCATTGGGATATTCATTGTGCAGATCGAGTATGACCGCGCGCGCATGGCGGTATTCGCTCAGCATGCTCTGCAGGAGACAAATCAACGACGAAGACTTGCCGCAGCCTGTCGTGCCGACCACGATGAAATGCTTGCCCAACAGCTCATCCATGATGACGCGGGCGGGAATGTCCGGGTCCTGGTACAGCGTGCCGATCTCCAGCGGCGCGTCGCCCGGCTGCAGATAGATGACCCGCAGATCGCCGCCGTCCGCCAGAAAGACGGGATCGCCGACCGTCGGCATATGCGCCACGCCGCGGCGGAAGGTCAGCCGGTCGTCGTGACCGAGCGTGATCTCGCCGGCAAGCGTCAGCTCCGCGAGCTCGATCGCGTTGTGATCGGTGCCGTCGGGGATGGGCGTCGAAACGGCAGTCACAAGACCGATGGCAACCGAGCGCGGCGTCGCGATCTTCGTGACGGTCCCGATCTCGACGCGCTCGCTGGTGCGCTCGGTGTCCGAATTGGTGCGCTCGATCGCGGCCACCGCCTTGGCGCCTGAGACCGATACGATGTGGGCAAGCTGCTGTGCACCGGCAACGACCGGTTTCTTGTAGTCATCCTTTTTCCGTTCGGGCAAACGAATGCCTGGCTGGCTCATGCGGGACTCCGCAGTGACGTCGTCGCCTGTGCATTGAAGCGCGACCGCGATGATGCCGTCGGCATGGACGCCATGTCAGGCACCCAGGCCGGCAAGGTGAAGGCAACCATGGTTCCGACATTCGGCTCGCTGGACAGGAAGAACCGTCCGCCGTGCTGTTCGATCAATGCTTTCGAAATCGGCAAGCCAAGGCCAGTGCCTTCATGCCCGCGGCTGAATGCGGATTGAATCTGACCGAAGGGCTTCATCGCCTGCGCCATCTGCTCCTTCGTCATGCCGATGCCGGAGTCCTGGACCGCGACGGTCACGAAGTCGCGGCGATCGGCGGTGGCGATGACGGTGATCGTGCCGTAGCGCGGCGTGAATTTGTTGGCGTTGCTCAGGAGGTTGATGATCACCTGCTTGACGCGGCGCCCGTCGATCGACAGCGGCGGCAGATTCGGAGCAACGCGCATCTCCAGCCTCTGGAGGCGCTCGTGCATGCGCGGCTCGACGAGGGCGATGCTCGCATCGATGATCTCTTTCAGCGAATGCATGCCGGTGTCGAGCGCGAATGAGCCGCTTTCGATTTTGGAGATGTCGAGAATGTCGGAAATGATGTTGAGCAGGTGCTTGCCTGCCTGCGAGATCAGCGCCGCATACTCCACGCTCTTGCAGCGCGCCTTGTCGCTGTCCACACCGAACGTCGTGATCAGCTCCGAGAAACCGATGATGGCGTTGAGTGGCGTCCTGAGTTCGTGGCTCATGTTGGCGAGGAATTCGGATTTGGTGCG
>DATIYG010000105.1:0-13219 GCA_035517755.1 Rhizomicrobium sp.
GTGAAGCCGATCGACACCAGCGACGGCAAATTCGATCCGAATTTCCACCAGGCCGTTGCCGAGGTGGCGGGCGAGGGCAAACCCGCCGGCAGCATCGTCAACGTGATCCAGACCGGTTATCGCATCGGCGACCGGCTGCTCAGGCCGGCGATGGTGACGGTAGCGCGGCGCGATGCGGCTCCGGTCGACCAGAAGGCGTAAAGGCCTCGACAATCGCAAATCGTGCGCGCAATGCTTCGCCGCATGAGCAGAAAGCTTCGCATCGCGGTGGCCGGCGCATCCGGACGGATGGGCAAGACGGTTCTGGGCGCCGTTGAAGAGTCCGGCGACTGCGTACTGGCAGGCGCGCTCGAATCGCCAAAGCATTCCGATATCGGCGCGCCGCATGCCGGTGCACTCACGGACGATCCGGAAAAGGCCATCGCCGACGCCGATGCGATCATCGATTTCAGCACGCCGGATGCTACTGCGCACCTGACGAAGCTTGCAGCCGAAAAGCACATTCCTCACATCATCGGCACCACCGGATTTTCACCAACTCAGGATAAGACGATCCGCGAAGCCGCCTCCCGCACAGTGGTCGTCAAGTCCGGCAACATGAGCCTGGGCGTGGCACTGCTGGCCAGACTGGTGAAGGAAGCAGCGATCGCGCTGCCGGATTTCGACGTGGAAATCGTCGAGATGCATCACCGCATGAAAGTGGATGCTCCGTCCGGCACGGCGTTGCTGCTCGGCGAAGCGGCCGCAGCCGGGCGCAACGTCAGACTCTCCGACAAATCCGTTCGCGGCCGTGATGGGCAAACCGGCGCCCGGGAATCCGGCGCGATCGGGTTCGCGTCGCTGCGCGGCGGCAGTGTTGTCGGTGAACACCGTGTCATTCTCGCCGGGCCGCATGAGCGGATCGAACTTGCGCACATTGCGGAGGATCGCATGATCTTCGCTCGTGGTGCGCTCGCCGCCGCCCGCTGGAGCATTGGCAAGCCGGCTGGCCTCTACAGCATCGCCGACGTTGTCGGCTGACTTGGACTTAATTGGGGCGCCAGGCGCGCGCCTCGGCGAGTGCTGATCGCAGCGCCAAAGCAAACGAATGCCGCTCGCGCGGCGCCAGGAACTTGCCCACCAGCAGCGATTGGCCATGGCTGCGCAACGTCAGCCGTCCCGGCAATTCATCCCGCGTATCGAGATCGACGCGCACCCAATAAGGATTCAATTGCGCGAAAGTTTGCTCGCCCCTGGGCGACCGCGCATCCACCGAAAGCGACTCAGGCGTGACGCGGATATGTTCTGAAGCTCGTGCCGCAACGCGGCTTGCGTGAAAGGCCCATGCGAGCAACGCCACATCGGCGCCCATGAACGGCGTCACCGGCCACGCACCGCGCAGCAGAAACAGAATCGCGAAACCAACGTTGATCGCGGCAACGATGGTGAGAATCCACAGCAACGCAGCCGGTTTCATCGGCGGATTTGGCCGAAGCTCGGCGTCCAAAAAAACAGGATTGTCCGCGGCAATCATCATCGCAGAATGCTGCCGTCGGACAGCAAGAACAAGAGTGCAGACGAAGAGCGAGAAGGCCCGCGGTTTCCGCGGGCCTTTGAAACCAACCAGCCGCTATCGCGGCGGATGTCCACACCGCCGTTCATATTCCGCGCGTCCGCCATGGTTGCGCCAGAACGGATCGCCAAGGTTGAGCGTACACGGATCGGTGACGGCACCGATCGCGGCACCGCTGGCGGCGCCGATCGCGGCACCGGCCGCGGGATTACCGGCAATGGCGCCGATCGCAGCCCCTGCACCGGCGCCGATCAATCCGCCCGAGACAGCGCGGTCACCGGGGGTGGTACCGCAACCTGCCAGAGCAAGCGCCGGCACCATCATCGCCCCGATGGCAAAACTTCTTATCCGCATGGACTGCCTCCTGTTTCGCGGGAATGGGTCGATAACGGCGAGGCGCGTGCGAACGTTCCGGCGCAGTTTCGATTTGATACGTTTCGCGAAGCTCGCTAGCGTCGACGCATCCATGCCCCGACCATTCAGCAAGAAAGACGTCGAAACATTCTTCGCGCGGCTCAAGGCGCACACGCCGGAACCGAAGACGGAGCTCGACTACAGCAATCCCTATACGTTGCTCGTTGCCGTGGTTTTGTCTGCGCAAGCGACCGACAAAGGCGTGAACAAGGCAACGGCTTCGCTGTTCAAGATTGCCGACACGCCGGAAAAGATGGTGAAGCTCGGCGAGACGAAGCTCACCCAATACATCAAGACGATCGGGCTCTATCGCAACAAGGCGAAGAACGTCATCGCGCTGTCGAAGGCATTGGTCGAACAGCACGACGGGCAGGTGCCGCGCGACCGCGAAGCGCTCGAAGCCTTACCCGGCGTCGGACGAAAAACTGCGAATGTCGTTCTGAACGTTGCGTTCGGTGAGCCGACCATCGCGGTCGACACACACATCTTCCGCGTTGCCAATCGCACCGGCCTCGCGCCAGGAAAAACTCCGCTCGACGTGGAACTGAAATTGATGAAGGTCGTGCCGGACGAATACGAGCTGCACGCCCATCATTGGCTCATTTTGCACGGACGCTACACCTGCATCGCGCGCAAGCCGCTTTGTCCAGTATGCGTCGTGCGCGATCTCTGCCGCTACAAGGACAAAACGAAAGAGCTGGTGACGGCGGCGCCGCGCAAAAGGATCAGGAAACGGCCTTCGGGCGCGAAAGCAAGCCTTGGAGGCAGGTAGAATCCGCGGCCGCGTCCGAGTTGTGAGGAACCGTCTCGACATGGCGCACCACCATCGACCCGCCCTCGGGATAGAGGAAGAAGAAGGCCTTGCAGCTTGCCGCGTCGTAGCGCCAGATTTCCGCCGTTCCTTCCTTGCGCACGAATTGCGGGCTGCCGAACGCAACCTTGATGCGCGAGGCATCCATGCCGGCGATGTTTCCCGGTTCGCCAGCCGGCGGTGCGGCGGGCAACGCAACCCGGTTGCCCGGAGCGGTGCATGCCGCGAGCAGAGCAGAGACAGCGGCGATCAGGACAATCTTCTTCATGGCATACGTTCCGAAGCGCGCTCCGATTCAATGCACGAATAGCGCAAATGTGAAAGATGACAGACGGCGAAATCGTCTGCGGCTTGCGTCAAGCCCGCGGCTTGATTAACGAGTTCAGCGCATCCCCGGAAGTATTCCATGCGCGCTCAATACGAGGTCGCCGGTCTGGGCAACGCCATTGTCGACGTGATCGCGGCGGCCGGCGACGATTTCCTTCTTCAGCACAACATCGCCAAGGGCGTGATGACGTTGATCGACGATTTCCGGGCCGAGCAGCTGCTGCGCGTTCTGCCTCCGGCACAGGAAACCGCCGGCGGTTCGGCAGCTAACACCATGGCGGGACTTGCTTCGCTCGGCGGCAAGGGACTGTTCGTCGGCAAGACAAAAGCGGACCGGCTCGGCGCCAGTTTCGCGGACAGCCTTCAGTCCATTGGCGTACACTACACGACCAAGGCGGCACAGAGCGGCCCCGCCAGCGCGTGTTGCCTCATCGTGGTCACGCCTGACGGTCACCGCAGCATGAATACGTTTCTGGGCGCGAGCCGCGAGATCGCGCCGTCCGACATCAACGAGAACGACATCGCGTCGGCGCAGATTCTCTATGTCGAGGGCTATCTGTGGGATGCGCCGGAAGCGAAGGCTGCGATCAACAAGGCGATGGCTGCGGCCAAACGCGCGGGCCGCAAGGTGGCATTCACATTGTCCGATCCGTTCTGCGTCGCGCGCTGGCGCGACGAGTTTCGCGCCCTGATGGCCGACATCGACATCCTGTTCGCCAACGAGGAAGAGGCCAAGGCGTTGTTCGAAGTTGAAGAGTTCGATTCCGTTCTGCAAGCGACTCGCGGCTGGGCCGGCATCGCGGCACTCACGCGCTCTGATAAGGGTTGCGTCGTGGCGCGCGACGGCGAGGTTCATGTGATCGATGCGGTGCCGGTCGCCCGCGTGGTCGACACCACGGGCGCCGGCGATCAGTTCGCCGCGGGATTCCTCTATGGCATCACGCATGGCAAGCATCTTGCGGAATCCGGACGGCTTGGTTCGCTGGCCGCCGCCGAAGTGATTTCGCATTACGGCGCGCGGCCGGATACCTCGCTCAGTGCGCTGGCTGCGAATGCAGGCCTGCTCTGATCACTCGCCAATGATGTGCAGGACGACCTCACGCTCGGTCGGCGCATCGCGGTGCTCGAACAGGTAGAGACCCTGCCAGGTGCCTAGAATCATGCGCCCCGATTGCACCGGGATCGACAACGAGCTCTGCGTGAGCATCGAACGGATATGGCCCGGCATGTCGTCCGGGCCTTCGGTCGTGTGGCGATAAAGATCTTCGTCGCGCGAAACGAGCCGGTTCATGAATTGCGCCAGATCGTGCAGCACGTCCGGGTCGGCATTCTCCTGGATCACAAGCGAAGCCGAAGTGTGGCGCACGAAGCAGGTGAGCAGCCCCTGATGCACATGCGATTCCGCGACGAACGCCTTCGCCTTGTCGGCGAACACGTAAAGGCCGGGACCACGTGTCTTCAGATGGACGGTGGAGAAATGCTGCTTCATGCCGGCTTCACTGTCTTGCGCAGATACACATACAACGCGCCAGCGCCGCCATGCCTGCGGTGTGCGGTGCGCACGTCGGCAACGAAGCGCGCGAGATCCGGCTCCTGGAGCCAGCGCGGCACCGCGGATTTGAGGATGCCGCGCGCCGGCGGATCGAACAATTCCTCCAGCGTTTCCGCCTTGGCGCCTTTGCCGGTAATCACCAGCGTCAGCCGTGCGCCGCGCGAGGCCGCGCCGCGCAGAAAAGTGACGAGCGCGCGATGGGCCGTGTTTTCGGTAAGCCCATGCAAATCGAGACGCGCATCGGGCTCAATGGCGCCTTTGCGCAGTCGCTCGGCTGTTTTGCCATCCACGCCAGTCGGACGATTGCGCGGCCGCGCCGGTTGTGGCTTGGGTACAGGGACGGATGCTTTCCCCGGCTTGCCGGCGGTTTCCGTCAGCACACTTGCGTCACGCATAACGGCGTGGAACAGCGCGCGCTCCTCATCGCTGGTGTCGCGCTTGCGCTTCATTGCGCTTTGATTTCTGCATTGTCGGGCAGATGTTGCGCAGCGGCTTGTGGCAGCAGCACGAACATGCGGCCCGTCGATTTCATGCGGCCGGCGATGGATTCCTCATCGTTGCCAAATCCCCAGAACACATCGCCGCGCGCCGGCCCGCGGATGGCTCCACCTGTATCCTGTGCGATCATCAGGCGGTTGAGCGAATGATCGCCGCGCGAAGGATTGGAATCAGGCCGCGTCGCACTGACATAGACGGGCAGCCCAAGCGGATGGAACTTCTGATCGACCGCAAGGCTCGCGCCGGGTGTCAGGGGCACGCCTTCGCTGCCCGCGCTGCCGAGCGAAGCATCGCCAATCGGCTGCTCCTCGAAGAACACATAGGACTGATCCGCTTCCATCACGTCCTTGGCTTCGGCGGGGTGCGCCTGCATCCATGCGCGGATCACCTGCATCGACATGCCTTCGCGCGGCAACGCACCACGATTGATGAGCGTACGGGCGACGGACGTGTAAGGCCGCCCGTTTTGTCCGGCATAGGCGACACGCATCATGGTGCCGTCTTCCAGACGCACGCGGCCCGATCCCTGGATGTGCAGGAAGAACACCGAAACAGGATCGTCGGCGTAGAAAAGTACCGGCGCATCGCTGAGACCCTTGGCATCGATTTCTGCGCGAGCTGGACACGGCACCAGTCGCCGGCCATTCAGGCAGCCTTCCAGATGCTCGCCCTTGTAGGCATCGCGGAACGCGCCGAGATCGACGGAGACCAGACTCGATGGCGCACCGTAGATCGGCGTCTGATAACGGCCGTGCTTCGTGCGGCTAACCTGCAATTCCGGTTCGTAGTATCCGGTGAAGAGCGCCGGGCTCCCATCGGCTGCAAGGATTTCACGCGGCAAGAAGTCGGTTTCGAAAAATCGCCGTGCCGCGGCGATGCTCTCGCCGGTTGGTGGAGCGGCCGCACAAACCGCTTTCCAGTCGGCCACCGTTCCGGCGTAACCGTTCGTCCCCATGGGCCCGTCGGGAATCCTGGATGCAATCGCAGAACAGGAGCGGCGAAAGGCGGTGAGTGCCGGACGCGGATCGCCCGTTCGCCAGCCGGGCAGATCGGTGAAGGCAACCGTGCGCAAATTGGCACTGGAAACAGGAGCAACCGGCTTTTGCATCCGCCAGATCAGAAATCCGGCAGCGGCAAGCAGGACCAGGAGAACAATCAACAGGCCAAAATTGCGAGACCGGCTGGCGGCCATCACCCGGCCTTGGGCTCGCCCGCTTCGCCCGACGTCGTGACCAGGCGCCAGTTCGGATCGGATGTGCGGACGTTCCGCTCGAACGTCCAGACGTCATTCACGTCGCGCACCGCCTTGCTATCGCCTTCGACCAGCGCGCCTTGCGCGTCGACCGTCGCCGAGATGAACTGCGCGCCAAAAGCGACCGTGACTTCCGCAAGATTGTTCCTCAACGCCGCCCCGACGATCTTCGCGTCACGCAAGCCGACGAAGGTGAACTCCACCTTGTGCTGCTGGCGCTCACGTTCGCCGATTGCGGCATCGAAGGCCGAATAAACGTCGTCGCCGAGAAGCGGCCGCAGGGCCGCGCGGTCGCCATGGGCGAACGCCGTGACGATGGCCTCGTAGGCCTTGCGCGCACCTTCCCGGAAGTGATCGCTTTCGAAGGCGCGATCGGCGAGCTTGATGGCGAGCATGCCACGGGCAACCGGATCGGTATCGGAAGAGACGCCTTCAGCCTGTTTGGCGGTCTGATCCGGCAACGCGGCGGTTCGCTCTGCCGGCACGGATTGCGGTGAACTGAAACGGTCGAACGCGCTGCGATCGCGCTCGTTGCCGGTCCTGCGGCCAAGCACACTGTAAAGGCGAAACAGAATGATCGCTGCGACAACCGCGACCAGCAGGATCGGAAACAATTGAGAACTCGCCATCGGACTGATCCGGCCTTTCGAAAACCTGCCGCCCCGGGGCTTGCAACGCTTAACGTAGTCTCTAAGCCTCACCCGGTCCAGATGAGGCGAGAAAACGCACGTTCCGCCACAAATGCGGCGGCCGCTTGTCACAAACGCGCGATCCGTGTTAGCCCCGCCCGTTTTCTTCGTGAGCATGTTGATGAGCGATCCAGCATCAGGCCCCACCAATGGCGACGGCAATGCCCTCGCCGGCATGCGCGTGCAGATGCTCGGCCAGTATGTGAAGGATTTGTCGTTTGAGAATCCCGCGGCGCCCGGGAACCTCAGCGGGCGTCCGCAAATCGAGCTGTCATTCGACCTTCAGGCGCGCCGCCTGGCGGTGGAGCAATTCGAGGTGGAAATGAAGGTCCGCGTTTCGGCCAAGGCCGACGACAAGCCGGCCTTCCTGCTTGAGCTGGCCTATGCCGGGTTATTCCAGGTGCAAGGTGCGCCGGAGGAAGTGCTGCAGCCCTTCCTGCTCATCGAAGCGCCGCATCTGCTGTTTCCGTTCGTCCGCCGGATCGTGGCCGACGTGATCCGCGATGGCGGCATGCCGCCCCTGATGATCGAGCCGATCGATTTCGCAGCGCTCTATCAGCAGAACCAGATGCAGGGCGGTCCGCAGCCGACGGCCGTGGTCTAGGCCGCCCAGGCCCAGACGGGTTCAGCTCCAAGATCCGCAATGAACGCCGCGTGGGCGGCGACCTCTGCTTCCGTAATCCGTGGGATGAGCGGCTCGGGCCGGATTCGTGGGATGCGGATTTCCGACGTGACGACCATCGTCGCGGTGTCGACCGGCGCCAGCGTGAGCCGGGTCTGCCGGCCGCCCGCCAGTTCCAGATAAACCCGCGCAGTGAGTTGCGCATCGAGCAGCGCACCGTGTTTCACGCGCGATGAAAGATCGATCGCGAATCGCTTGCACAGCTCATCCAGCGAATAGCGCGCGCCCGGAAGCTTGCGCTTGGCGATTTCCATCGTGTCGATGGCGCGAGCGTACGGAATCGACGGCCGCGACACCCGCTGGAATTCATGGTTGAGGAATTTCAGATCGAACCCGGCATTGTGGATGACAAGCGGCGCATCGCCGAGAAACTCCAGAAGGTCATCGACAATGTGGGCAAAGAGTGGCTTGTCGGTCAGCTGCGCATCTTCGATGCCGTGGATGGCGACCGAATCCCCGACGCTGCGTTCGGGATTGATATAATACTGCCGCTCCGCGCCAGTCGGGATCTGGTCGATCAGCTCGACACAGCCGATCTCGATGATGCGATGGCCCTCCACCGGATCGAGGCCAGTTGTTTCCGTATCGAGGACAATCTCACGCACGGTTCTGATCCTTCAGCCGGCGCGCATGCAGCGCCGCGATCACCTGCTCCACCTGCTGGAATGCGTGACCCAGCCCCTTGTCGGTTTCAATCACAAAATGGGCTTTTGCACGCTTTTCCGCATCGGGCATCTGGCGCGCGAGGATGTGGTCGAGCTTGTCTGCCGTCATGCCGGGCCGCGCCAGCACTCGCGCGCGCTGGACGTCGTGCGGCGCCGACACCACGACCACCGCGTCCATGCGCACATGGCTTCCGGTCTCGAACAGAAGCGGGATGTCGAGCACAACCATCTCGGTGCCGGCGGCTTCCGCTTTCGCCAGAAAGTCTTGCTGTTCCGCCGCCACCAGCGGATGCACGATGGCTTCGAGGCGCTGCAGCCCATCCGGGCGATTGCGAACACCGGCTGCGAGGCGGTCGCGATCGACGCGGCCATCGACAACACAATCCGGAAAGCCCTTCGCGATTTCCGCGACAGCCGCGCCGCCCGGTTCGTAGAGTCTGTGGACGGCAGCATCGGCGTCATAAACCGGGATGCCAAGGCGGGCAAACATGCGCGCGGTTTCCGTCTTGCCCATGCCAATCGAGCCGGTAAGGCCCACGAGATAGGGCCGCGTCACGACGCCACCTCTGCTTCCAGCGCGGCGCGCAACTCCGGGGTGACCTTGGGTGTAAGGCCGTAGAACGCCGAAAACGAAGGCACAGCCTGGTGCATCAGCATCCCGAGACCATTGATGGCACGCAAGCCCCGCACACGCGATCGTTTGACCAAGTCCGTCTCGAGCGGCTTGTAGACGATGTCGCAGACCGCTGAGTCTGCGGGCAGGACGTCAAGCGGCAGATCGAGCGGCGGATTTCCGGCCATGCCGGCGCTGGTAGCGTTGACCAGCAATGCGGCATCCTTCGCGTCTTGCGGCCAGCCGGCAAAGTCGCCCACGATGAGCCTTGCCCGCACATGCGGCGACAATTGCGCCGCCAAAGTCTCCGCACGCGATTTGTGCCGGTTGAGGATTCGAATGTCCGACGCGCCGAGGCGCGCCAACGCCAGAACGGCCCCGCGCGCGGCGCCACCGGCGCCGAGCAGGATTGCGCGTTTGCCGCGAACGATATCGGCGTTCAATTCCGCAGCGATACTCGCATGGAGGCCTACGGCGTCCGTGTTCCGCCCTTCGATCACGTCATCGCGAAACAGAAGAAGGTTCACCGCACCGCAGGCGCGTGCATCGTTATCGAGGACGTGCGCCAGTGCAAACGCGGCTTCCTTATGCGGAACGGTGACGTTCAGGCCCGAGACACCTGAACGACGCAAGCCATCGATCGCGCGGGAAAATTCCTCGCGGCGGATGGGGAACGGCACATACGCCCCGTCGACACGATGCTCCCGGAGCCAAAACCCGTGCAGCCGCGGCGAAAGGGAATGGGCCAAGGGCCATCCGGTCACACCTGCCAGCTTCGTTCGGTCGGTCATGCGCGAATTTCGCCCTGCTCGCGCAGTGCTGCAAGCAGCGAAATCAGTGGCAGGCCGAGGATCGTGAAGTAGTCGCCGTCGATCTTCTCGAACAGCTGGGCGCCGATGCCCTCGAGGTGGTAGCAACCCACACTTGCCAGGATCGCCTCGCCTTCCCGCTCGAGATACGTCGACAGGAATTCGTCGCTGAAGGGGCGCATTGTTAGAACCGCAGCGTCGGCTTGTTGCCAGACGACCTTGCCATTGCGCGCCAGTGCGGCGGCTGAAATCAGCCGGTGGGCCCGGCCCCGCAATTGCTCAAGCAATGACGATGCTTCAGCCATGTTGCTGGACTTGCTCACCAAATCGCCGTCAAGCTCCAGCACTTGATCGGCACCCACGACCAAGGCCTGCGGATAGCGATTTGAACCGGAAAGGGCCTTCGCTTCCGCCAAACGCTGCGCAATGGCCGCCGGCGCCTGACCCGCGGCAAGCAAACCCTTCTTGATCGCGTCTTCATCCACAGGTGCAGACACAATCTCGAATGCGACTCCGGCCTCGTGCAGCAATCGTGCTCGCACGGGACTCTGCGAGGCAAGGACGATCATGGCGAGGCATCGCGGCGCTCCGCGAGCAGGTTCATCACGGCGGCGGCCGTTTCTTCCACAGAGCGGCGCGACACATCGATGGCAGGCCAACCGTGATCCTCGAACAGTCTTCGCGTCGCCGCCACCTCGGCCCGGACGGCCTCAAGGTCGACGTAGGACGTGTCGCGCACCTCACCCAGCACCGCGAGGCGATTGCGGCGAACCTGGATGAGCCGATCGGGTGATGCCCACAGGCCAACGACCAACGGTCTGGTCGCCACAAGAAGCTGCGCCGGCAGGGCAATGCCGGGAACTACCGGCACATTCGCGACGCGCACACCGCGGATGGCGAGATAGACGCTGGTCGGCGTTTTCGATGTGCGGCTCGCTCCAACGAGAACGACCTGTGCATCGTCCAGCATCTGCTGGGACTGTCCGTCATCATGGGCAATGGCGAAATTCAACGCTTCGATCCGGTCGAGGTAGCGCTGGTCCAGCTCATGCTGTCCGCCGACGCGATGCGTTTCGGCAGCACCGCCGAAGAACTGCTTGAGAGTTGCGATCGGACCCTCAAGAACACCCTGGCAAGGAACGCCGATTTCCTTGCATCGTTGCAGGAGCATCCGGCGCAAATCCGGATTGACCACCGTGAAAAATACAAGCCCGGGTTCTTCGCGCACGTGCTCCATCACGCGCGCCAACTGCCGTTCGCTGCGTACAAGCGCGTAGAAGTGCTCCTGAACCTCCACACCTTCGAACTGCGCCGACGCTGCCTTCACGATGGCATTGAGCGTCTCGCCGGTCGCATCGGAGATCTGGTGGATATGGAAAACCTTGCTCACAAAGCGCTCGCCACTTCTCCACACAAAGGGCCAGGAAACACACCAGTCACGGGTACATCCCGACTATCCCGGTGTCCATTCCTGGCTGTCCCGCCACGATCCCCAGCGGCTGTGACCCATTCCATTCCGCATACGGAACAGCCTTTGCCTTGTACCAGAACGTCTTGGCGCTTACACACCCATCGATGCGGCACCCAATCCACAAACTCACAGACCAAACATCATCTTCATCATTCTAGGAGTCCTTTAGTATTGAAGACGATGGATGAAAAACCGCTGTTGGCGGTTTTGAGCGGAAAAGCTGTTTGGCCGCCGCCGATCTGGCTGATGCGGCAGGCTGGGCGCTATCTGCCGGAATACCGGGCACTGCGAGCGAAGGCGGGTTCTTTCTGGACCATGTGCATGGATCCGGTGATGGCGACCGAGATCACACTGCAGCCGATCCGGCGGTTTGGGTTCGATGGGGCGATTGTGTTTTCCGACATCCTGACCGTTCCCTATGCGCTCGGTTGTGATGTGACATTCACCGAAGGTGAAGGTCCGTCGATGGCGCCGGTGAATAGTACCAGCGGCCTGGCATTCGATCTGAAGAAACTTGCGCCTACTTACGAGACATTACACCGCGTGCGAACTCAGCTTTCCGGTGAAATCGCGTTGATCGGCTTCGCCGGCGCGCCATGGACCTTGGCGACCTACATGGCCGCCGGCCGCGGTGGTGATGAACAACGGGCCGCCAAACTGTGGGGCAATCGCGATGCTGGTGGGTTTGGCCAATTGCTTGACTTGCTTGGGGATTGTGTAGCGCGCCACCTGACTGCCCAGCTCGATGCTGGGGCAGATGCCGTGCAGATTTTCGACAGCTGGGCCGGCGGCTTGTCGGCACCCGAGTTTACACGATGGGTCATCGAGCCAACCAAACGGATTGTGGAGAGCGTTCGCGCCGCCAAGCCGGACGCGAAGATCATAGGCTTTCCACGCGCCGCGACACTGGCCGGTTATGCACAGTGTGCCCGCGAAACTGGCGTCAATGCGATCTCGCTCGACAGCAGTGCGCCGATGGATTGGGCAGCGCGGGAATTGCCGCCAGCGGCCATCCAGGGAAATCTCGATCCAGTCGCTCTGCTGGGTGGCGGAGACGCGCTTCGACAGGCGACAGACTCGATCCTCAAATCCATGCGCGGCAAACCGTTTATCTTCAACCTCGGCCATGGCGTTCTGCCAGAAACGCCGCTGGAACACGTTGCTCAGCTGGTCGCGCACGTGAAAGGCGCCGCGTGAGGATCGGCGTCGTCCTGTTTAACCTCGGCGGGCCCGATTCGCTCGAAGCAGTTGAGCCCTTCCTCACAAACCTGTTTTCGGATCCGGCGATCATCACGTTGCCCGGCTTCGTTCGGCGGCCATTGGCGCGGAGGATCGCGAGGCGCCGTGCTCCTATCGCGCGCGAGATCTACGCCAAAATCGGCGGCCGCTCGCCGATTGCGGAGGAAACGGAGAAGCAGGCGCGCGCGCTTGAGACAGCGCTGGCAAGCCGCGGACACGAAGCAAAGGCGGTGATCGCCATGCGGGCGTGGAAGCCGTTCGCGCCACAGGCGTCGGCCGAATTGCGTGCGTGGAAGCCGGAGCGGATCGTCCTGCTGCCGCTCTATCCGCAGTTCTCCACAACCACGACGGCATCTTCGCTGGAGGATTGGTCAAAGGCCGCAAAGCGCGCGGGGCTCGCCGCGCCGCATGCGCGGGTGTGTTGCTATCCGTGGGATGACGGCTTCGTTGCCGCTGAAATTGATCTCATCCGGCAGGCTTGGGGGAAGCGGAAGCCGGGTGTGGATTATCGCCTGTTGCTATCTGCCCATGGATTGCCCAAACGCATGATTTCACGGGGTGATCCGTATCAGTGGCAAGTGGAGAAAACAGCCGCAACGATTGTGGAGAAGCTGGGGATTGGTGACCTCGACTGGTCGCTTTGCT
>DATIYG010000106.1:0-3119 GCA_035517755.1 Rhizomicrobium sp.
CGAAAAAGGCCTCGATGCTTTTCTTCGCCAGAATCCAGATCTCGCCAAGCATTCCGTCCCCCGCCGGAGGCGTTAGGCCTCCGGGATCGTCTGCTTCAAACACCCGACGAGCACCGGTTCAAACCGCATCTCGGATCATACCCTTGTCGGAAATGGATTGCGCTCCCGGAATTGCCTCTGGTGCCAATACGGATAAGCCGTCGTCACGGCACTGGCCTTGTCCAGCTTTTTCACCTGCTCCGGCGTGAGATTCCAGCCGATGGCACCGAGATTGTCCTTCAGCTGTTTTTCGTCACGCGCACCGATGATGATTGTCGCGACGGTCGGCCGCTGCAAGAGCCAGTTGAGCGCGATCTGCGGCACGGTCTTGCCGGTTTCCTTCGCGACCTCATCGAGAGCGTCGACGACCTTGTAGAGATGTTCGTCGTCGACCGGCGGGCCGAAATCGGCGGTCGTGTGCAGGCGGCTCACTTCGGGAAGAGGCTTGCCGCGCCGGATCTTGCCAGTGAGACGTCCCCAACCGAGCGGCGACCACACCACCGCGCCCACACCCTGGTCCAGCCCAAGCGGCATCAACTCCCACTCGTAGTCGCGGCCGATCAGCGAATAGTAGGTCTGGTTGGCCACGAAGCGCGGCAGGCCGTAGCGATCTGCCGTGGCCAGCGCCTTCATCAGATGCCAGCCGGAGAAATTCGAGACGCCGATGTAGCCGATCTTGCCAGCGCGGATCAGCGTGTCGAGCGTGGAGAGAACCTCCTCCGGCGGCGTCTTCGCGTCGTAGCCGTGCAGCTGAAACAGATCGATGTGATCGGTGCCGAGACGCTTCAGCGCCGCTTCCACCGCGCGCGTCAGATGAAAGCGCGACGACCCAACATCGTTCGGATCGGCACTGGAGCGGAACGTTGCCTTGGTGGAGATCAGCACCTTGTTGCGGCGGCCCTTGATCGCAGCGCCGAGCACCTCCTCCGACGCACCGCCGGAATAGATGTCCGCGCCGTCGAACATGGTGAGGCCGTGTTCGAGACAGACATCGACGATGCGCGTCGCCTCTTCCGCCTGCGTGGAGCCCCAGCCCTGAAGCCCGCTCTTGCCGCCGAATGTGCCGGTGCCGAAGCTGAGCACGGGCACCGAAAAGCCGGATCGTCCCAGAAGCCGATATTCCATGTGCGAATTCCTCAATAGTGCGGTGACAGAAACATGAACCGCTCCGCACGCAATTCAACCGCGTTTGTCGCGCGGGTATTGGTCAGAGCGAAGGAATCGTCTGCTTCAAACGCCCGCCGACACGCACCGGCTCGATCCGGGAGGCGAGTCCCTTCGCTTTGGTTTCCACGAAGACGCCGCACAGTGTCGCCGGGCCGGTCGCCGGCGAATAGCGATTGGTCGCCAGCTTGCGCGTGAAGCGCTGCAGCGGCTCGAACTTGTCCATGCCGATGACAGAGTCGTAATCGGCGCACGCACCCGCATCGGTCTGATATGCGGTTCCGCCGGGGAGGATTTGTGCATCGGCCGTCGGCACATGGCTGTGCGTGCCGACGACAAGGCTGGCGCGGCCGTCGCAGAAATGCCCCATCGCCATTTTCTCCGACGTGGCTTCCGCATGCATATCGACGATGACGGCATCGGCCGCTTCGCCGAGCGGACAGGCCGACAGTTCGCGCTCGACGGCCGCAAACGGATCGTCCTGCGGGTCCATGAACACACGGCCGATGGGATTGATCACCAGCACGTGTTGTCCGCCGCGCGACTGGAACAATCCCGCGCCGCGGCCTGGCGTGCCCGCTGGAAGATTCACCGGGCGCAGGATGCGATCGTCATCGCCGATGAACGAGAGAATTTCCTTCTGGTCGGCCCAGTGGTTGCCGGTGGTGATCACATCGGCACCGACCTCGAACAACTCATTCGCGATCGGCCGCGTAAGGCCGAAACCACCGGCGGAGTTCTCAGCATTGATGACGAGGAAGTCGAGCTTCAGCGAATCCTTGAGGCCGGGCAGTTCGGTGAAAACCACCTCGCGCCCCGGGCGCCCGACAATGTCGCCAACAAACAGAATTCTCATATGACTGGAAAACGCCTGACGTTTCGTTCCGTTACCAGCATATCGAGTTTCTGGTCGCTTGCATCGTGGGGAACGGCCGCGACTTCCAGCCCGGCAAAGGCGATCCCGATGGCTGTGATGCGGCCCCGGGCTCTCAGACTGGCCAAGGTCCGGTCATAGAAGCCGCCGCCATAGCCAAGCCGGTAACCGTCCCTGTCGAACGCCAGCAGCGGGACCAGCAGGACGGACGGCGTGGCCAGCGGCCAATCGGAGTGCGGCTCCAGCACGCCGAACGCGCTCTTCACGAAATGCTCGCCCGGCATGGCCGTGTGAAAATGCAGCGGCTGTGCTTTCTGATGCACACGGGGAAAGCAGACTTCGTGGCCGCGTATCGCCAACGCATCGGCCAGCAGCTTCGGATCGGCCTCGCCTTCCAGCGCGACATAGGAACTGACGATGCTGGCCGGCGGAATGTCCAGCGAGACGATCTGATCGGCAATCCGCGCCGCGAAATCCGGACACGCGGCCGCGAGCGCAGCGCGCCGCGCGCGCGCTTCGTTGCGCAGGATTTTCTTTTGCTGGGCGAGATCGGAGTGCATGGCGAGATCAAGGTGGACGGAAACCGCAACCGCCGTTGGAAGTGGATCCTCACGGGCCTGCAAGTGCAGGTGGGCGCCATATGACCGAAACCACGGCCCCGGTCAGGGACAGCTCCCGGTGAGTACCATTAAGGCCCCTGGGTATCACGATCCTGACGAGCGGAGCAGTAACCGTCCGTC
The DNA here is from genome assembly GCA_035517755.1 of Rhizomicrobium sp. Taxonomy (GTDB): domain Bacteria; phylum Pseudomonadota; class Alphaproteobacteria; order Micropepsales; family Micropepsaceae; genus Rhizomicrobium. The sequence goes on from DATIYG010000106.1 coordinate 2,818, forward strand.
TCTAGGTTAGGCGCGCGCGAGGCCGGCTGCAATGTCTTCGACGCGCTTGGCCGCCGCTTCCAGAGCTTCCACTGCTATGGTTTCCGCATTGGCGGCATCGCTGAGCGATTGCGTCTGCGTCTTCAGCTTCTCGGTGGCGTGGAAGAATTCGTCGGTGATGAGGATGGCGGCCATCAGCATGAGCCGCGTGTCGCCGACCTGGCCCACCGAACCCAGCAGCTCGCGCACCTTGCCATCGACATAGGACGCAAGCTCGCGCAGATGCTCTTCTTCGCCCTCGTCGCAGGCGATGGTGTACGCCC
>DATIYG010000107.1:0-9370 GCA_035517755.1 Rhizomicrobium sp.
GCTCTATTACACGCCCGCGCATGTCGAGACGATCTTCCGCCGCGCCAAGGCGAGCGGCATCGACATTTCGCGCCTGATGGTGATGGTGCTGTGGTTCGCCGCGTCGCTGCGGGTGGAACGGGTGCATCCGCTGCAGGGCGGCATCGTGCGCCTCAAGAACCGGCGCGAGCGGCGCCCCGAACTGCCGGTGGAATCGCCCCTTCGCTTCTATCTGCGGCTGGCGATGGAATTCTTTGGCAAGAACGCGCGCATTCTCTCCGAAATGCGCCGCATGCGCGGCATCGCTCGCCGCGTCGATCGCGATCCCGCGAGCCGCACCTACACCGACCTCGCCATGACGCCGGTGACCGACGAGGATGTCGAGAACCTCGCCATGTTCACACACAACCAGGGCGCCCGCGACGCCGTGGTCCACGCCCGCAAGATCAGGACGCTGACCCACGCGGCCGAGTAAGCGCCTGTCGCGGATCGTGAGTATCGGGCGGGTTCGTCCAAGGAACCGGTCGGTCGCGACCCGCGTTTCCAACCTTGGCGGGGGCGCGTACTACACAAGATCAACGTCTTCGTCATGCCTTCCGCGTCGCAGTCCGTGTATAAGACCTTCCAAGCGGAATCGCGGTACGCGTGGGCCGCCGCCAAGAGGATTCCAGTATGAATCGCGTCAAGCAGCTCGAACGGTTCGGGCAGGCCGTGTGGCTCGATTTCCTGAGCCGCGAATTCCTGGCAAGCGACGATTTCACGAAAATGATCGTGGAGGATGGCCTGAAGGGCATGACCTCCAACCCCTCCATTTTCGAGAAGGCGTTCGCCCACGGAACGGCCTACGATTCCGACATTGCAAAGCTGGTGGAGCAGGATGCCGATCTCGCAACGATCTTCCGCAAGCTCGCCATTGCCGACATCCAGAAGGCGGCCGATTCGTTCCGGCCGGTCTACGACAGGCTGAACCGCGCCGACGGGTTCATCAGCATGGAGGTGTCGCCCTACATCGCCTACGACACGGCCGCGACGATGGCGGAGGCGCGCTCGCTGTGGCGCGAGATCAACCGGCCGAACCTGATGATCAAGGTGCCGGCGACAAAGGAGGGCCTGCCCGCCATCCGCGATCTCACCGGCGAAGGCCTCAACATCAACATCACGCTACTGTTCTCCCGCGACGTGTATGCGCAGGTGGCCGAGGCCTACATCGACGGACTGGAGAAGCGGCCCGCGGACGAGAACCTTAGCGGCATCTCGAGCGTGGCGAGCTTCTTCGTCAGCCGCATCGATACCAAGGCGGACAACGCGATCGCCGAGCGCGCCAAGGGCGGCGACAAGTCGATTGCCGATCTTCACGGCAAGGTCGCCGTCGCCAACGCGAAGCTCGCCTACGAACACTACAAGCAGATTTTCTCCGGCCCACGCTGGGAGAAGCTGGCGGCGCGCGGTGCGCGGCCGCAGCGCTTGCTATGGGCTTCCACGGGCACCAAGAACAAGGCCTACTCGGATGTGCTCTATGTCGACACGCTGATCGGCAACAACACGGTCAACACCATGCCGCGCGAAACGCTCGACGCGTTCAACGATCACGGCAAGCCGCAGGCGACGATCGAAGAAGGCCTGGACGCGGCGAAGGATGTGCTGAAGCGCCTCGCCCATGCCGGCATTTCGCTCGATGCCATCACCAAGGAACTCGTAGCCGAGGGCGTGGACCTCTTCGCGCAAGCCGCGGACAAGCTCTATGGCGCGCTGGCGGAGAAGCGCACCAGGATGCTCGGCGACAAGGTGATCGCGCTCGACATGCAACTGGGCGCGGCTGGAGACGCCGTTGCCGCCGAAATCAAGGCACGCGCGCAAGCCGGCGATGCGCGCAGGCTGTGGCAGAAGGATGCGTCGCTGTGGACGAACGCCGATGAAGCCAAATGGCTCGGCTGGCTCGACATCGCGATGCGCGAAGGCGCCGACGCGAAAACGTTTCAATCCTTCGCCAAATGGATTCGCGACGGCGGTTTCACCGATCTCGTGCTGATCGGCATGGGCGGCTCGAGCCTCGGCGCCGAAGTGCTGGCCGAAGTGTTCGGCGAGCAGAAAGGCTGGCCGCGGGCGCACATTCTGGACTCGACAGATCCCGACCAGATCGCGACCGTCGAAAGCGAGATCGATATCGCGAAGACGGCGTTCGTCGTATCGTCGAAGTCCGGCAGCACGCTCGAGCCCAACATCCTGAAGGACTATTTCTTCGCGCAGGCCGGCAAAGCCGCAAGGGGAAAGAGCCCAGGCGCACAATTCGTCGCCATCACCGATCCCGGCTCGGCGATGGAGAAGGCGGCGAAGGCCGAAGGCTTCGCACACATCTTCTACGGCGATCCGAAGATCGGCGGCCGCTATTCCGTGCTGTCGAAGTTCGGGCTCATTCCGGCGGCGGGAATGGGTCTCGATGTGGAGCGCATCTGCAGAGAGACGGTCCGCTTCATACACAGCTGCGACGCGTTCGTGCCGGCGAATTCCAATCCCGCCATGAAGCTCGGCATCGCGCTGGGCGTGCTTGCCACCAAATTCGGCCGCGACAAGATCACCATCCTCGCCGAACCGCCGCTTGTGAGCGTCGGCGCCTGGATGGAGCAGCTCATCGCGGAATCCACCGGCAAGCGCGGGCACGGACTCATTCCCGTGGACGGCGAATGCCTGGGCGACGCCGAGGTCTATGGCAACGACCGCGTATTCCTGAGCATCCACAAGGGCGACGCGACGAGGCCGTCGCTTGGACATCTGGCGAGCAAGGGACATCCGGTCATCGATATCGCGCTCAGCGATCCGCACCAGATCGGTCAGGTGTTCTTCCTTGCCGAAGTGGCGACCGCGCTGGCCGGTGCCGTCATCGGCATCAATCCCTTCGATCAGCCGGATGTGGAAACGGCCAAGGTGAAGGCGCGCGACCTCACGGCGCAATACGAGAAGGGCGATGTGCCCGCCGAAAAACCTATCTTCACGGAGAACGGCATCGCACTTTATGCCGACGCAGCCAACGCCAGCGCATTGGGCCGCGCCAACACGCTTGCGCAATATCTGAAGACGCATCTCGGCCGCATCGCGGAGGGCGACTACTTCGCGCTGCTCGCCTTCATCGAACGCAACCGGGAGCACGATCTCGCGCTGCAGGGCATGCGCACGGCCGTGCGGAACAAACGCCACGCCGCAACCTGCGTCGGCTTCGGCCCGCGCTATCTTCATTCGACCGGCCAGGCCTACAAGGGTGGTCCGAACAGCGGCGTGTTTGTCGAAATCACCTGCGATCACGCGAAAGATCTCGACGTTCCCGGCCGCAAGATCACCTTCGGCACGGTCGAACTGGCGCAGGCGCTGGGCGACATCTCCGTGCTCGACGAGCGCAAGCGGCGGGCGCTGCGCATCCATCTGAAGGATGTGAAGAGCGGCCTTTCCCATTTGAACGACGCGATTACGGAAGCTCTGCAATAGGACTTGGCATGCAGATCGGCATCGTTGGACTAGGCCGCATGGGCGGCAACATTGCCCGCCGCCTGATGAAGGCCGGGCACAACGCGGTGGTGTACGATCGCACCCCGGATGTCGTCGGCAAACTCGCAAAGGATGGCGCCACGCCGTCATCCAGCCTGAAAGATCTGGTCACGAAGATCGAAGCGCCGCGCGCCGTCTGGATCATGCTTCCGGCCGGAAAGGCGACCGAGGATACGGTCAGCGAACTCGCGGGCCTGCTCGCCAAAGGCGACATCATCATCGACGGCGGCAATACCTTCTACAAGGATGACATCCGCCGCGCGAAGATGCTCGCGTCATCCGGCATGCACTACGTCGATGTCGGAACGTCCGGCGGCATCTGGGGCCCGGAGCGGGGCTACTGCATGATGATCGGCGGCGACGAGAACATCGTCCGGCATCTCGATCCGATTTTCGCTACGCTCGCGCCGGGCCTCGGCGACATCCCGCGCACACCCAAGCGCGAGGGCCGCGATCCGCGCGTCGAGAAGGGCTACATTCATGCCGGGCCAACCGGCGCCGGTCATTTCGTGAAGATGGTTCACAACGGCATCGAATACGGCCTCATGCAGGCCTATGCGGAAGGCTTCGATATCCTGCGCGGGCGGGCCCATCCCGATCTGCCGAAGGACGAACAGTTCGATCTCAATCTGGCCGACATCGCGGAAGTGTGGCGGCGCGGCAGCGTGATCTCCTCCTGGCTGCTTGACCTCACGGCCATCGCGCTCGCCGACGACGACAAGCTCGCCAAGTTCGAGGGCGTCGTGCAGGATTCCGGCGAAGGCCGCTGGACCGTCAATGCCGCTATCGAAGAAGCCATCCCTGCCACGGTGCTCACCGCCGCGCTTTACGCCCGTTTCGCCTCGCGGCTCCAGCACGATTTCGCCAACAAGCTGCTCTCCGCCATGCGCAACCAGTTTGGCGGTCATGTAGAAACGCCGATCGTGAAAGGCACCGCGGAGGGCCGCGGCAAGGGCCCGACGCAATGAGCACGCCCGGACCTGTCAGGGGCCCTTGCGCGGAATGCTGCGCACTCGTGATCTTCGGCGCCAACGGCGATCTCACGCGCCGCCTGCTTGTGCCGGCCCTTTACAATCTCGCCCAGCAGAAACAGCTGCCGGGACGCTTCGCCATCGTCGGCGTCGATCACAACAAGAAGAGCGATGAGGAATGGCGCCAGGACCTCCACGATTTCCTTGAAGATACGGTGAAATCGGGCGGCGGCGAATTCGAGGCTCGCAAGATCAATGAGGCGGCGTGGCAGCAGCTGGCCGGCACGATGACGTTTCTCTCCGGCGATTTCCTGAAAGCCGACACCTACAGCGCGCTGGCCGACCTTCTCGGCAAGGTCGACAAACAGAAGAATCTGGGCGGCAATGTTGTGTTTTACCTGGCCGTCGGCGAACGCTTCTTCGGTCCCATTGTCGATGCGCTCGGCCAGGCTGGTCTAACCCGGCAGGATCACGGCTGGCGCCGTGTGGTGATCGAGAAGCCGTTCGGGCACGATCTTCCATCCGCCCGCGCCTTGAACGAACGCGTCCTCAAGGTCGTCAGCGAAGAACAGATCTACCGCATCGATCACTTCCTCGGAAAGGAGACGGTGCAGAACATCCTGGCGTTCCGCTTTGCCAACGGATTGTTCGAGCCGATCTGGAACCGCGACCGCATCGATCACGTGCAGATCACGGTCGCGGAATCGATCGGCATCGGCACGCGCGGCAAGTTCTACGAGCAGACCGGCGCGCTGCGCGACATGGTGCCAAATCATCTGTTCCAGCTGCTCGCGATGACGGCCGCCGAACCGCCGATTTCCTTCGACGCGAATTTCGTGCGGGCAAAGAAGGCCGAGCTTTTCAAGGCCCTGCATCCGCTCACCCCGGCCGACGCGGTACGCGGCCAGTACGCGGCTGGAGAAATCGATGGCAAACCCGTGCCTGGCTATCGCGAGGAGAAGGATGTTGCCAAAGATTCGAATGTCGAAACGTTCGTCGCGCTGCGCATCCTGATCGACAATTGGCGCTGGGCGGGGGTGCCATTCTATCTGCGCACCGGCAAGCGCCTGCCGAAGCGGAGGACGGAGATCGCCATCCGCTTCCGCGAACCGCCATTCGCGCTGTTCCGCGATACGCCGGTGGCGGAATTGGGCGCCAACTGGCTGATCCTGCAGATCCAGCCCGACGAAGGCATTCGCCTGCGCTTCAATGCCAAGCGGCCCGGCACCGAGATGGTGCTCGAAAACGTCGCGATGGATTTCAAATATTCCGACTGGTTCAAGGCCGCTCCGGCCGTGGGTTACGAGACCCTGCTCTACGATTGCTTCGCCGGCGACCAGACACTGTTCCAGCGTGCCGACCAGGTGGAGACGGCCTGGGCTGCGGTGCAGCCCTTGCTCGAGGCCTGGGGCGCGGAACGGGAAGGCGATTTTCCGAATTATCGTTCCGGGAGTGCGGGACCCGCGGCAGCGGACGCCTTGATTGAGCGGGATGGACGGAAATGGAGAGTCATTCAGTAGTCTTGACGGACATTGCGTCGTCGGAACTGTTCGTTTTTTCCGATCCCCGCAGCACCGCTGCGGCGGCCGCGGCATGGATTGCCGACCGCGCCGCCGCCGCGACGCATCTGTTCCGTGTCGCGCTCTCCGGCGGGACCACGCCGGGCCTGTTGTATGAGGAACTCGCCTCACGGAAATACCGCAGCAGGATCGAATGGAGGCGGCTTGAACTGTTCTGGGGTGACGAGCGGTTCGTGCCGCACAACGATCCGCGCAGCAACTACCGCATGGCGCGCGAAACACTGCTGGCGCACGCACCGGTGCTGATCGACCACGTGTATCCCATTCCGACCGATGGCGACCTCGACAATTGTGCGCGCCGTTATGAGGCCCTGCTGAAGGGTATCTATGGCGGCGATCCGCTGGCCCTGGCACGTCCGCTGTTCGACCTTGTGCTGCTGGGTCTCGGTGCCGACGGACACACGGCATCACTGCTCCCGGGGACGGAGGCGCTGAACGAACGGACCCGCTGCGTTGCACCGGTCGAGAATAGCGATCCTCCGCGCATCACGCTCACCTATCCGGCGATCCGGTCGAGCGCGGCCGTTCTCTTCCTCGTGACAGGCAGAGAGAAAGCGGACGTCCTGCAGCGTGTGCGCGAAGGAGACGCGAGTCTTCCTGCCACTCGCATCCAGAGCATGGGCGAGATCGTCTGGTTCGTCGATCGGGACGCCGCAGCAGGCCTCGCGGAGGCGGCATAACCGGATGCCGAGCCGCATCGAAGATTACGCGCTGATCGGGGATATGCGCACCGCAGCGCTTGTTGCCAGGAATGGCTCCATCGACTGGCTGTGCTTCCCGCGCTTCGATTCCGGCGCCTGTTTTGCCGCCCTCCTCGGCACACCGGATCACGGCCGCTGGATGATCGCTCCGAGGGAAAACGCACGCGTGCGACGGCGCTACTGGCCGGGCACGCTCATTCTCGAAACCACATTCACGACAAAAACCGGCAAGGTCTCGATCGTGGATTTCATGCCAGTGGAAGAAGACAACTCGACCATCGCGCGCGTGGTCATCGGCCGCGAAGGGACGGTGCGCATGCACACCGATCTCGTGATCCGGTTCGACTACGGCATTTCGGTTCCCTGGGTAAACCGGCAGGACGAGACCACGGTCAGTGCAATCGCCGGTCCGCATATGCTGGTCGTTCGCACGCCAGTGCCGATCCACGGCAAGGACATGCGCACCGTGGGGGAGTTTACTGTGCGGGCGCACGAGACCGTCCCGTTCGTGATGACCTATGTGCCCTCGCACCTGCCATTGCCGTTGCCTCTGGACGTGTCTGTCGCGCTGAACGCGACGGAACGCTACTGGAAGAACTGGTCCGGACGCGTGCGCGGCAACGGCAGGTGGCACAAGCCGATGTGCCGTTCGCTCATCACCCTGAAAGCGCTGAGCTACCAACCGACCGGCGGGATTGTCGCGGCCGTGACGACATCCCTGCCCGAGCAGATCGGTGCGTCGCGCAACTGGGACTACCGCTACTGCTGGCTCAGGGATGCCACGTTCACCCTGCTTGCCTTCCTCAACGCGGGATATGTCGAGGAAGCCCAAGCCTGGCAGGAGTGGCTGATGCGGTCCATTGCCGGAAGTCCCGACCAGATTCAGACGATGTATGGCGTGGCCGGCGAACGGCGCCTCGACGAGTGGGAGATCGGATGGCTCCCCGGTTATGAGAATTCGCGGCCCGTGCGCGTGGGCAACGCCGCGGCGCTTCAGCTTCAGATCGATATCTATGGCGAACTCGCCGACACCACGACGGTGGCCACGAAGGCAGGCTTGCCCCCGATTCCACGCCGCACGGAAATCCGCGACGTGTTTCTCAACCACCTCGAGAAGACCTGGCGAAAGCCGGACGAAGGCATCTGGGAGATCCGCGGCGCGGCGCAGCACTTCACGCATTCCAAAGTGATGGCGTGGGTCGCGTTCGATCGCGCCTCACGGTCGAGGACTCTCAATGCGGCGGAGCGAAAGCGCTGGAAGAAGATCGCGGCCGAAATTCACGCCAACGTCTGCCTGCATGGCATCGACCCGGCGAAGAAATGTTTCGTGCAAAGCTATGGCTCCACTTTGATGGACGCCAGCCTGCTGCTGCTTCCGATCGTCGGCTTTCTTCCAGCCAAGGATCGACGCATGAAAAGCACGGTGCGCGAGATCGAGCGCCGGCTGATGGTGGACGGGCTCGTGCGGCGCTACGAGACGCAATCCGGCATCGATGGGCTGCCGCCGGGCGAAGGCGCGTTTCTCGCCTGCAGCTTCTGGCTGGTCGACAATTACATTCTTCAAGGCCGCAAAACAGCCGCCCGGCGCCTTTTCGAGAAATTGATCAAACTCTCCAACGATGTGGGCCTCTTGGCCGAGGAATACGATCCGGCCGCAAAACGCATGCTCGGAAACTTCCCTCAGGCGTTTTCTCATGTGGCCCTGGTGAATTCGGCGCTGAACCTGACCCAGGCGCATGCGCCGCGCACAACCGGGCCTCTGGCCAAGCGGCGGCCTAAAAACGGTGCGCCACAAAGGGCTTAGGATGTGACAGCGGTGGGCAGGGTTGGTGAGGACGAGATGGTTTGCGAAATCGCGGATGCGCCGCCACAGCGCCGCGGTTTTCCGGCCGTCGATCTCGCGCGCGACGCCCTGCTGCTCGACATCGACGGCACCATTATCGACATCGCGCCGACTCCGGATGCGGTCGTCGTTCCTGAATCGCTAAAACTGAATCTTGGGCGCGTGCGCGAGAAACTGGATGGTGCGCTGGCCCTCATCACCGGCCGCATGCTCGCCGCGGCCGACGAATTGTTCGCGCCGCTTACATTCGCGGCTGTCGGCTGTCACGGCGCGGAAGTGCGGACCGCACCGGGGGGCAAGATCGAACAGGTCGCGCGCCCGCTCTCGGCGGTGGAGAAGGCCGCCTTCGCCGAAGCCGGGAAATTCGATCCGCGCATCCGCATCGAGGACAAGCACTACACGCTCGCCATCCATTATCGCCGCGTGCCGGAGCTGGAAAACGAACTGTTCGGCTATGTCAACGGCACGCTGCAGCGGCTCGGCGCCGATCTCGAAATGGTTCTCGGCAAGGCTGTGATCGAACTGAAACCGCCCGGCGTCACCAAGGGCACCGGCGTGGAGCACCTCATGGCGGTCGCGCCGTTCGCCGGACGCCGTCCTGTCTTCTTCGGCGACGACACGACCGACGAAGATGCCTTCGCCGAGTTGCCGAAACTGAAGGGGATCGGCGTTTCCGTAGGGCGGCTGCTTCCCGGCGCGGACCGCTGCGTTCCCGCGCCGAAAGACGTCCGCAACTGGCTCGCGCAACTTGCAGGATCA
>DATIYG010000108.1:0-5541 GCA_035517755.1 Rhizomicrobium sp.
GTCTCGCTGATCTCGTAGACGCCGAAGAGATTGTTGACGTCCGTCACCGCCACGGCCGGCATTCCGGCCGACACGGCAAGCTTGGCCAATTCCTTCGGACGGATGGCGCCCTCGAGCAGCGAATAGGCGCTCTTCACCCGCAGGTGGACGAAACTGGCGCGCTTTCGCGGCTCCGGCATGGACGCGATTCTCTCCGATCGAATTGTCCGACTATGCGGCGCGCGGCGCGCCTTTGCGGCACCCGCGTCGCCTCATCCACAGAAGCTTGGTCGCGGCGGTTACGAGAACGCGGCCTGCGCGATGCCTGCCAGCGCAAACGAGCAGGTGATGAATGCCAGGAGGCCGATCCCCGCCATGATGTCCTTCGCCCACGCCATCGCTCGCTCCTGCTCCAGTTGGACCGAAATGTTCTACTAGAGTTCTTGTTCTGTCAAGAACAAAGAGCGAAACTGTACCATTTCTACAACCTTTTGGAGAACAAAGAGAATCCGAAAAATAGCCCTTGCATTTATCCGATTGGTTATATAACTTCTCGGTTATGCAACAGCTCGACCACACCTTTTCTGCCCTCGCCGACCCTACCCGTCGGGCCATTCTGGCGCGGCTGGCATTGGGCGAAGCCACCGTGGGTGAGCTGGCCGAGCCGTTCCACATCTCGCAGCCCGCCATCTCCAAGCACCTGCGCGTGCTGGAGACGGCCGACCTCATTACGCGCGAGCGGCGGGCGCAGAGCCGCGTCTGCCGCCTCAAGCCCGAGGCGATGAAAGCGGCCGCCGACTGGATCGAAGAAAACCGCCGCCTCTGGGAAGAGCGGTTCGACCGCCTCGATGCGTACCTGAGGGAACTTCAAGGGAAAGGACCAACCGATGCCGGCAACACCGAATAGGGCCGTGCGCGACTACGACCGCCTGGCCGACTATCTCGCATCGGCGGGGGCGCGATCATGAGCGCGGCCTCGAAGATCGACGACGACTGCGTGCTCGTCATCACGCGCGACTTCGATGTGCCGCGTGCACTCGTCTGGCAGGCGTGGATCGACTTCAATCATGCGCAACACTGGATGGGGCCGCCGGGCCATCCGATGAAATCGATGGACCACGATCTGCGCGTCGGCGGGCACTGGCGCAATGTGATGCGCCACGAGGGCAAGGATCTGCCGCAGAGCGGCATCTATCGCGAGATCAAGGCGCCCGAGCTGCTCTCCTTCACCTTCGCGTGGGAGACGGGCGATCACATGCGCGGGCATGAGACGCTTGTGACCGTGCATCTCGAAGAGATCGCGCCCGACAAGACGCGCATGACCTTCCAGCAGGGCGTGTTTCCCGCGACCTCGACCCGCGACGGACATCGCGGCGGGTGGAACCGCGCACTCGATGCTTTCGACCGCTTCCTCAACGAACGCCGATAGGAGCCCGCCATGGCCATGGAACGCGAACTCACCATCAATCGCATCTTCGATGCGCCGCGTGCGCTTGTCTGGGCAATGTGGACCGATCCGAAACACGTCGCGCAGTGGTGGGGACCGAAGGCCTTCACCAATCCCGTGTGCGAATGGGATGCACGCCCCGGCGGAAAGATCTACGTGGTGATGCGCGCCAACGCGATCATCGCCATCATCGCCGGCCGCGATCATCCGATGACCGGCACGTTCAACGAAGTGTCGCCGACGGATCGTCTGGTGTTCACGACCCAGGCCGTCGACAAGGATGGAACCGCGATGCTCGAATCCCGCACCACGGTCACGCTGTCGGATCGCGGCGGCAAGACGGAGATGGTGCTGCACACAAGGGCCGTCGGCCTGGTGCCGAAGGCGAAGCAGATGCTGATGGGCATGAAGCCGGGCTGGACGCAGAGCATCGACAAGCTCGGCGCGCTCCTGCTGGAGCAGTCCGAGAACGCTTGACACGTCCTGGCTGAACAGAACGTCACAAGACAATGGTGGAGGAGGTTTCCATGTCGCAACATTCGTCACAATTCGGCAGCTTCACGATCGAAAGGAAGTTCGCCGCATCCCCTGCCCTCGTCTTCTCCGCCTTCGCGACGGAGAAAGGCAAGCAGGCGTGGTTCTCCGGCCCGAACGATCTTTGGACCCTGGAGGATCGTTCGTTCGATTTCCGCGTCGGCGGGACGGAGTCGCTCGAAGGCAAATGGAAGAATGGCCGGATCACGCGCTTCGACGCGCAATATCAGGACATCGTGCCGGATTCGCGCATCATCTACACCTACACGATGCATGTGGACGGCAAGAAGATCTCCGTGTCGCTGGCCACGATCGAGGTGAAGGCCGCCGGCGCGGGCACTCTGCTCACACTTACGGAACAAGGTGCGTTCCTCGACGGTTACGACGATAGCGGCTCACGCGAGCGCGGCACGATTGGGATCATCGACAAGCTGGAAGCGGCCATCCGTGACGGCAAGATCGGCTGACTGTCGTTTGTTTACATGCCCCCTATGAGATTGCGGAAGGTCTCTTCGAAGACACCGAGACTACGATAGGCGGATTGGCCCGCTGCACGACTGACATCAACCTGACAACAAAGGAAACGACCATGAGCAAGCTCACCGCCCACGCCGTCCTCAACGAAACCATGATCCCGATGCTGCAGTCGCTCGCGGCGATTCTCGACAAGGCGGCGCAATTCGCCGAGACGAAGAAGATCGATCCCGTTGTGCTTGCCAGCGCGCGGCTTGCACCCGACATGTTTCCGCTGACCCGCCAGGTGCAGATGGCCTGCGACACGCTGAAGAATGCGGCAGCACTTCTCGCCGGCGAGCAGCCGGAGCGCTTCGAGGACAACGAAAAGACGCTTGACGATCTGAAGGCCCGCATTGCGAAGTGCATCGCCTATGTGCAGAGCTTCAAGGCGTCGGCTTATGACGGCGCCGAAGCGCGTCAACTCACCGTGCCGCTCATCAACAAGCTGGTGTTCGAGGCAGACGGCGCCACCTATGTGAAGGACTGGGCGATCCCGCACTTCTTCTTCCACGTGGTGACGGCCTACGACATCCTCCGGCACAACGGTCTGGAAATTGGCAAGCGCGACTATCTCTCCCATGCCGGCCAGTACATCGTTGAACGCGGCTGAAACACGCATCGAGAAAAGGAGACGCATCATGTCCTACATCGACGGTTTCGTGATCCCGGTTCCCACCGCCAACAAGAACTCATTCACCAGCCACGCACGCCACGTGGACGCGATGTTCCTCGAGTATGGCGCGACCCGCGTGATCGAATGCTGGGGCGACGACGTGCCGGACGGCAAGGTTACGGATTTCAAGCGCTCCGTGCAGGCAACAGATAAGGAGACGGTTGTCTTCAGCTGGGTCGAATGGCCGGACAAGGCGACACGCGATGCCGCCATGGACAAGATGCGCAACGATCCGCGCATGGTGCCGCACGACAATCCATTCGACGGCAAGCGCTTGATCTATGGCGGCTTCGTGCCGGTGCTCGAGCTGAAGAAGTAAGAACGCGCAGCAAGCAGGTGCAACATGATCAAGATCGCGCCATGTCTGTGGTTCGACGGTGAGGCCGAAGAGGCGGCGAAGTTCTACTGCTCCGTCTTTCCCAACTCCAAGATCGAGCACACGAGCTATTACCCAAAGGAAGGCGTCGAGACGCACCGCCAACCGGAAGGTTCGGTAATGATGGTGACCTTCACGCTCGACGGCCAGGAACTGAATGCCTTGAACGGCGGGCCGCAGTTCAAGTTCAGCGAAGCCGTGTCCTTCATGGTCACCTGCCGCAACCAGGAGGAGATCGACTACTACTGGGACAAGCTGACGGAAGGCGGCGAGCCAAGCATGTGCGGCTGGCTCAAGGACAAGTTCGGCCTCTCCTGGCAGATCGTGCACACCTCGCTGATGGAGATGATCGCAACAACCGATGTGGCCAGGAAAGAACGCGTGATGAAAGTCGTGATGGCGATGCGAAAGCCCATCCTCGCCGATCTCAAGCGTGCCTATGACGGGCAGTGACAGGTGGACCCAAGGAGAAGAAGATGAAAATCAACCCCTATCTCAACTTCAACGGCAATTGCGCGGAAGCGTTCGATCTCTATGCAAAAGTGCTGCGCGGCAAGGACCTGAACGTGATGACGTTCGGCCAGATGCCGCCGGGTGCCGGGCAAATCTCGGAGAGCGAGAAGAAGATGGTGGCGCATGCCCGCTTCACGGTCGGCGGCGACACCATCATGGGCTCGGATGCTCCCGGCGGGCGCTACAACAAGCCGCAAGGCTATGCGGTGAACATCAGCGTCGACACGCCGGAAGAAGCTGATCGCATCTTCGCAGCGCTGGCGGATGGCGGCAATGTCGGCATGCCGATCGCGGAAACCTTCTGGGCGAAACGCTTCGGCATGGTGACCGACCGTTTTGGCACGCACTGGATGGTCAATTGCGAAAAGGCGATGACTCACTAGTGAACGGCAAATCCGGCGGCGTGTAGCCATCGAGTTCGAAGGCAAAGCGGCGCACGCCGTCGGCTTCTTCAGCGATCTCAAACCCGAGTTTCGCGTAGTGGTCGCGGACCATGCCGTTCTTCGCCGTCGGCAGATACGTGCCGATCAGGCGTTTGATGCCGCGCCGCCGGGCTTCGGCGATCAGCCGCGCCAGCATGCCCTCCTCGACGCGACGGCCCAACACGCGGCAACTCATCAGCCAGGTATCGATGTCCCACGTCGCATCGCCTGCGTGCCGCGCGATGATGATGCCGATCATGCCGAGATCGCCGTAGCGGTCGGCGAGCCGCACCTCCAGCGTGAACACGTTCTCGTCCGCTTCCATCGCCGCCACCTCGGCTTCGGTGTAGCGGCGCGTCGTCAGGTTGAACTGGTTGGTCTTGTTGATGAGCTGGGCAATGCGTTGACGGCCGACCTTGTCGAACGGCGCGAATGTAATCGTCATCTCCAGCGACGTCAGATAGTCGCCGAGGTCGCGCGACTTCGCCATCACGTCCGCGCGCTTCGCATCCGCGCCTTGCGCATCGGCGCGCATCCGGTCCTCGGCCGAGTAGGAGACGGCCTCGAAATAACCGGCGGCATTCAGGGTCCACGCGAACCAGGCGGGATCGGCCGGCAGCTCGGGCACCGCCACCATGGGAAGGGCGGCGCGAATCTGCGCGCGCTCGGCCGGGTTATCGTCAAGCAGAACGAGCGCATCCAGCCCGATGTTCAGCGCGCGCGCGATGGACTCCAGATTGCTCGCCTTGTCGATCCAGTTTGCCTGGAACACGGAGATGTGGCGCTCGCGGATCAGCATGTCGGCATGGCCGCGAAATGGTCCGCGCGCGATGTCATCGTCGTTCTTGGAACAGACGGCGAGGAACACACCGCGCCCGCGCAAATCGAGCGCCGCCTGCTGAACGGACAGGAAGGCCTCCCCCATCGCGCTGCCCTGCCCGACCACAATGCCTTCCATGCCGTCGTCGCCGATGACGCCACCCCACAACGTGTTGTCGAGATCGAGCACGAGACATTTCCGGGCCTTGCCACGGATGGCGCCGAGCAGGCGGCCGAGATGATCCGCATAGAGCGGGAAGAA
>DATIYG010000109.1:0-8434 GCA_035517755.1 Rhizomicrobium sp.
GGCGAGATCGGCGATGAGGAGAAAAACGATTTCCTTGGCAACGCGCTTGCGCTCGTCTTCCCGATCTGCTGGCCGGAGCCGTTCGGTCTCGTGATGATCGAAGCAGCCGCATGCGGCACGCCCGTGATCGCGTTCAATTGCGGCTCGGTCGCGGAGGTGATCGAGGACGGCGTGACCGGCTTTATCGTGCAGGACGTGGCCAGTGCGGCGCGGGCGCTCGGCAAGGTGCAGGCGATGGATCGTCTCCAAATCCGGCGCCGCTTCGAACAACGCTTCACGGTTGAACAGATGACCGCCAAATATCTCGATGTATATTCCCGTCTGCTCGAGGGCCGCCTCGGTGCGACGGTGGCAGCCTAGGGCCGGAAGCCCGGGCTATGGGACAATCGCCGATGAATGAGATGTCTCCCGCGGCGAGCGTGGACGGCGATCCCACGTCGCCGTTCTACATCCCAGCGACAGCCAGCATTCAGGAAAGCTGGCCCCGCGTCCTCAAGCAGGGCGATACCTTCGCCATGTTCGATCAGCACGGCGACATCCTGAACGCCGCGCAAAATCCCGCCGGCATTTTCCACGAGGACACCCGCTACCTCTCGGGCTCCTATCTGCTGATCGAAGGCCATCGCCCCCTGCTGTTGAGTTCGACCGTGCGCGACGACAACACGACGTTCACGGTCGATCTGGCCAATCCGGACATCTACCACGACGAGGAGCTGGCGCTGTCGCGCGAGACGCTGCATGTCGTCCGCACCAAGTTCCTGTGGAACAGCGCCTGCTACGAGCGTATCGCGGTCCAGAATTTCGACAGCGTGGCGCACAGGACGCGGCTCTTGTTCTGGTTTGCCGCCGATTTTGCCGATCTGTTCGAAGTCCGCGGCATCCATCGCCAGCGCCGCGGCGTGTGCCATGCGGAAAAGTTCGGATCCGACCGCATCCTGTTTCACTACCGCGGCCTCGATTCCGTGGATCGCTATACGCAGGTCCAGTTCGCGCCGGTGCCGAGTGTGTTCGATCAGCACCACGCGGCGTTCGAACTCGAGCTCCTGCCCGGCGAGACCAAATCCCTCTTCCTGACGATCAATTTCGGAACGTCGCCGCGCATCGGCGGACAGAAATTCGTGCACGCCATCCGCGCGGCGCGCAAATCGCTGCGCAAATGCGTGAACCGGGGCGCTTCGATCCAGACGTCGAACGAGTCTCTCGACCGGGCGCTTTGCCGGTCCGTGTCCGATCTCGCCATGCTGGTGACCGAAACGCCGGAAGGCCCCTATCCCTACGCCGGCACGCCATGGTTCTCGACGGCGTTCGGCCGCGACGGGATCATCACCGCGCTGCAGATGCTGTGGTTCGATCCGTCGGTGGCCTGCGGCGTGCTCAGGTTTCTGGCGGCGCACCAGGCGACGGAATTCGACGAGAAGTCGGAAGCCGAGCCGGGCAAGATCCTGCACGAAATCCGCAAGGGCGAGATGGCACGGCTGGGCGAAGTGCCGTTCCGCCACTACTACGGAAGCATCGATTCGACGCCGCTGTTCGTTCTGCTCGCCGGCCGATATTTCGAGCGCACCATGGACCGCGCGGCGATCGCGTCGCTGTGGCCCAACATCCAGGCGGCGCTTCAGTGGATCGACAGATACGGCGATTTCGACGGCGACGGCTTCGTCGAATACCGCCAGCGCACGCCGGAAGGCCTCAGCAATCAGGGCTGGAAGGATTCGCGGGACAGCATTTCCCATTCCGACGGTTCGCTCGCGCAGGGCTCCATCGCGCTGGTGGAGGTGCAGGCGTATGTCTATGGCGCCAGGCGCGCCGCCGCCCGCATGGCGCGCGCGCTCAACGACCGCGCGATGGCCGAGCGGCTCGAACGCGAGGCGGAGGATTTGCGCAAGCGCTTCGAGCAGGCGTTCTGGTGCGAGGAGATCGGCACCTACGCGCTGGCGCTGGATGGCGACAAGAATCCGTGCCGCGTGCGTTCGTCCAATCCCGGTCACGCACTGTTTGCGGGGATCGCGCCGGAATCGAGCGCGCAACGCGTCGCGCAGGCGTTGCTGCGCCGCGATGCGTTTTCGGGGTGGGGAATCCGCACGCTGAATGCGTCGGAGAAGCGTTACAACCCGATGTCGTATCACAATGGATCGGTCTGGCCGCACGACAATTCCCTCATCGCGCTGGGCTTCGCCCGCTACGGCCTCAAGGATGAAGTGCTGAAGGTAATGACGGGACTCTATGACTCGCTGCACTACATGGATCAGCTTCGTCTGCCGGAATTGTTCTGCGGCTTCCCGCGGCGGCCAGCCAGCGGTCCCACGCTCTATCCGGTCGCGTGCGCGCCACAAGCCTGGGCGAGCGGAACGCCGCTGGCTCTGCTTGAAGCCAGCCTCGGCATCACCATCGATGCCGCGCGCGGCGAAGTGCGTTTCGAACGTCCGCTGCTGCCGAGTTTCATCGACGACATCATGATCCGGAATCTTTCCGTAGCCGGCGGCACGATCGACCTGCTTCTGCAGCGCCACGGCCGCGATGTGGTGGTCGACATCCTCGACCGCCGGGGCGATATCCGCGTGGTGACAGTCAGTTGAACGATCTGTCGCATCGCGATTGCAAGCAATTCAGGAATATGAAAAATTGTACTGGGGCAGGCGTCGAGGGGTTTCATGCGCGCCGTTGGCGGAGCAATTCTAGCTGCATGCTTTGGCGTGGCGATCTGTGAGGGACAAGCATCGGCCGCGCCGGTAGTGGTCACAACGGCAAGCGACGAAGCGGTAGCCTATCAGATCAACGTTGCCCACACGGGAAGCACAAATCTCAGCACCGGATTCAAGACGCCGCTGACCCAGCTCTGGTCGGTCAATTTGAGTGTCATGCAATCCTATGCGGTTATCGCAGAAGGCGCGGTTTTCACTGTGGGCAGCGATGGCGTCGTGACATCGCTGGATGTCACGACCGGCACGACGCGCTGGAGCAAACCCCTCAGTGTCGGCGTTCGGTCGCAAATTCTCGGGCCCGCCTATGACAACGGCACGCTGTTCGTGCTCAACACCTCCGATCTGCTGACTGCCCTCTCGGCCAAGAACGGCAAAACGCAATGGGTGTCCCAATTGAGTCAGCTTTTCTCGGATGCCCCTCCCATGGCTGTGAACGGACAAGTGTTTGTCGGCGGTACCGAGACCGGCGGAACGCTTTACGCGCTCGATGAGGCAACCGGCCACGTGCAATGGTCTGAGCCAGTCCAAAACGGCGACTTCAGTTCGCCCGCCTATGGCGGTGGGGCTGTGTTCGTCAGTTATCCATGTCAGTTCTACAAGTTCGATCCTGCGACCGGCGAGAGAGAATGGTATTACAACGGCGGAGTGGAAGGTGGAGGGGGCGAGACCCCGGTCTTCTTCAACAAGAAAGTCTATATCGAGGACCTTGATTGCGGGTCCCTCATCGTCAAAGCCAGCAATGGAAAATTCGTCGGGAAATTCGACGAGCCGTTCGCCAGCGCGAACCAGAACCCCACCTTGTTTACCGGCTCGAACGGCAAACCGATCGGCCTTTCCCTGTCGGGCAACAGCATCGTTGCCTGGAACGGCAAGAACGGCAAGCAGCTGTGGTCCTTTGTTGGCGATGCCGATCCGTCGTCTTTTCCGATCGTGGTGAATGGAATCGTCGTCGACGGGACCTATGACGGAAGCGTCTTTTTCCTTGACGAGAAAGGCCGGCAGCTCTGGTCCACCAAAACGCCGAACCAGGTGAGTTCGTTTTCGGCGGGCGAGGGAACGTTGATTGTCGTAAGCGAAAACTTCGTAACAGCCTATGTGCCGAGTGCGCCCCGATGAAAGCCATTGCAATTCTCGCCCGTGCCGTCCTGGCGTCGTTGATGGCCACCCAGGTAGCCGCACGTTCCGATGTGAAGCTGTTGCCCCCCGCCTCCGATCCGGACGCCGCCGTCGCGTATCAGCTCAACCCCGGTCATTCGGGCTCTATCCAGATGAGCGTTGGGTTTTCTACAAAATTGAAGCAGGCCTGGAGCGTGTCGATCAACGAGAATAACTCGGGGATAGCATACCCCGTCATTGCCGATGGTCTCGTCTTCGCGAGCGGCATCACATCCGATCACAGCGTAACCTATGCGTTCGATCTCAAGACCGGGGCGACAAAGTGGAGCAAGACGTTCAAATCATCGCCTCCACCGCTCACCTACGACAACGGACTGCTGTTTGCGCAGACCTTTGGCGGGCTCCTGACGGCGTTTCAGGCGAAGTCGGGTGAGGTGAAGTGGACGATCCAGCTCCCCGATGCCGCAGAATTTGCAGTTTTCCCGACGGCCGTCGACGGACATGTGTATACAGCGGGCGATTACGACGGTGGCTATCTTTATTCGGTCAATGAGTCGCTCGGGAGTCTCGATTGGGAGCTGTTCGGCACCGACACCGGTGAAAGCTCCCCGGCCTATGGCGACAAGGGACTCTACGTCGCCGATCCGTGCCAGTACTACAAGTTCAATCCGAAGAACGGAAACCTTGAATGGCATGTCGATGACGGTTGCCACGGCGGAGGTTCGATCAATCCGGTTTCCTTCAACAAGCGGGTCTATACGCAGTGGATCCAGGACAATCTCATCCACAATTCCAAGGACGGTGCCGTTGTCGGATCCTTTGCCGGGTATGTACCGCCCGCCTTTTTTACCGATGTCAAGGGGCACTCGTTTGGCGTTTCGGTTTCGAGCGAGGGACTGACATGCTGGAAAGTGTCGACCGGAACAACGGCATGGACCTTCAAGGCGACCGACCTTTCAACGCCAGCCATCGTGGTGAACGGATATGTGATCGTCGGATCGGTGGGCGGCAAGGTCTATCTCTTCGATTCAAAGAAGGGTCGCCTGCTGTGGACTGGAGATGTCGTGTACTCCGTTTCAAGCCTTGCCGCCGGCGATGGCGCGCTGGTTGTCGGCAGCGCCAACTCGGTTACCGCGTTCGTGCCGCAATAGCGGGCCTGGGGATTGAACATGCGCACCTTCATTGCCGAATCCGTCCTTGCGGCTCTCCTGGCGTTCGCTTCCGATCACGCAAGCGCGGCACAGCATCATTCTCCTCCTCATCTTGGCAATTCCAGCGACTTTGCGGTCACTTACCAGATCAATCCGGCGCACAACGGTGCGATCGACCTGAGCACCGGCTTTACCGTCCCGCTCGAGCAGGCTTGGAGCAAAGACCTCGTCTATGCGCTCGATTATCCGATCATCGCCGATGGACAGGTGTTCGTTCATTCCGGGGGCACGTATCTGTTCGGTCTCGATGTCACCAACGGGCACAGCACCTGGCACAACAACAAACTCGATGGTGGCGGGCTCGGCTTGCAAGGCATGGCCTACGACAATGGCAGCCTTTTCATCCTGAACAGCGATGGATTGCTGCTTTCTTTCGCCACGGCCGACGGCAAGAAGAATTGGTCGACGAGCTTGCCGCTGCAATACATGTTCAATGCGCCCGTGATGGCCGTGAACGGTCAGGTGTTCATCGGTGGCACCGGGGTCGGCGGCGACCTCTACGCGGTCGACGAATCAAGCGGGAAGCTGCAATGGGTGAAGCCCGTAGATGGTGGCGATTTCAGTTCACCGGCCTACGGCGACAAGGGCATTTATGTTGCCTATCCGTGCCGCTACTACAAATTCAAGCCGTCAAACGGAAAGGTGCTCTGGGAAATAGCCGGGAACGACACCGGCGGTGGAGGCGCGACACCGGTCTATTTCGGAAAGCGCGTACTCATTCAGGATGATACTCCAACATGCGGCGCGGACACAGTCCGCAATACCCGGAACGGCAATGAGACCGGGACCTTCGTCTCCGAAACCACGCCCGCTGTTTTCCAGACCTCCAAGGGCAAGGATCTCGTCTGCGGAGTATTTCTGTACGACAATCCAAAAATCATGCAATGCACAGACCTCAAGACCGGCGCCCTGGTGTGGAGCTTCACTGGAGATGGGCGGCTCGTAACGCCGCCCATTGTGGTAAACGGACTCGTCGTCGTCGGCTCGCTTCTCGGTGAACTCTACGTAGTCGACGAGAACGGCAAGGAGGTATGGTCCACGCTCACGCCCGGTCCCGTGACGCACATTGCAGCAGGCCTTGGCACGCTGATCGTGATCAGCACCTCAAAGGTGACCGCCTACGTCCCGCAATAGTCAGCGCGAGATGGTTTTCCAGCGTTGATACGACGCCGTGCAGGTCGGCGGCAGAGTCCACTCGTACCTGTCGGCATCCTTTGGCATTCCGGCGAGACCGGGATTGAGCATCGCCTGCGAAATGCGCAGTCCCGTCGGCCAGCGCGCCTTGATGAAGGCCAGCACATCGAGAATCTGCCGGTCGGTGAGACTGTCGCCGTAGGCGGGCATGTACGACGGCGCATCTTTCGGCGCCTCCGGAAAGCGGCCGTACTTCACCATCTGGAACAGGTCTTCGTCGGAATGGCGCCAGGTGTGGCCGCTCGCATCATGCGCCGGCGCGCGGCGGCCGGCATACTGATCGTCGAGCTGCCACAGGGCCTGACCCTCGAGATTGCGCCCGTGGCAGGATGAGCACTGCAGCTTGTAGATCTGCTTGCCGTCCGCAACTGCTGCGGGATCATCGGCATTGGCGAAGTGGGTGGCGGGCGCAGTCGCGTGCGCCATCGCCATGCCGATGAGGCTGGCTGCGATGGCAGACAACGCTATCGGGATCGCCGCACGCATCCGCTATTTCATTTCCTTGCGCAGTTCCTTGGCCATGTCGTGTCCCGGCAGATCGCCGGTCAGCAGCGACACGAAGTGTCCCTTCGGATCGATGAGATAGAGATAGCCGCTGTGATCGTACGTGTACTGGCCATTGCCCAGCGATTCCGCCTTGTAATACACGTGGAAGGCTTTTGCCGCGGCTTCCGTCTCATCACCGTCGCCGCGCAAGCCCACGATGCGAGGATCGAAGGCCGAGAGGTACTTCTTCAGCACGGCGTCCTTGTCGCGTGCCGGATCGATGGTGATGAAGATGGGCTGAACCTTGGCAGCAAGCGGGCCCATCTCGTTCAGCGCCACGCCGATCTCGTTGAGCACGGTCGGGCAGACGTCCGGGCAATAAGTGTAGCCGAAATAGACGAGCATCCATTTGCCGCGGTAGCTTGCGTCGGTGACGGTCTTGCCGTCCACCGTGTGCAGCGAGAAATGGCCGGTCATCGACGGGGTGGGAAGTTCATCCGCACCCACAGATGCCAGGCCAAGCAGGGCAGCCGCCAAAACCGCGCCGCGTAGCGAACTCAATAAGCTCATCGACATTCCCATCCGCTAAACCGGCGGCAGCACGCGAATAATCGCCATCATGCCGGCGTCCTCGTGATCCAGGATGTGGCAGTGATAGACGAAATCGCCAATCACGGCGCCGCGGAAATCCATCCGCACCTTGATGCTGGGATAGGTGCCGGAAATGCCGTCCCAGTAGGGCACCTGGAAGGTGTCGTACCATTGCTGCTGTTCCTTCGGCACCCTCTTGCCGTTGATCTCGAGCAGCAGGAAGTGGATCTGGTGGATGTGGAATTCGTGCACCTCGGTCGACCGGTTCTCGATCACCCAGTCCTCGACCGCACCCTTGTTCGTGGTGATGTCCGGCGGATTGTTGGGATTGAAGATATGACGAAAAGTCCCGTCGACGGTGATGTAAAAGTTCGTGCCTTCCGCACCGCGGCCATCCCCGTTTTTTGCCGGCGTTTCCGAGAAGAACAACTTTCGCTTCGCCGTCACCTTGGCATCGAGGATGTTCTCGAAGCGCTGCGGACCCGGCGGGCGGGCACGCTCCGGAACACGGGGCAGATGCGCCGGCGCGTCGACCGTGACGATGTCGGCGATCGGACGCGCAGGATTGCTGTCAGAGGCCGGTCCGCCGTCGATGGTACGCGTGACGAACTGGGCTTTGGATACGCCGGCCGGCGGGGCCGCAACGAGAAACTCCACGCGTCCGGCGGGCGGCACAAGGATATCGCGCTGTGTGATCAGGGTGCCCTGTCGCTTGCCGTCCTGTGATCCTGTCGGGACGCCGTCGAACGCCGCGATCTGCAGCGGCTGAGCCTTGCCGTCATATTTGACCTGGAGGTCCATGATCGTATTGGCCGCCGAATTGGAGACGCGCCAGAACTCTGTCGTGCCGCGCTGCATCTTGATGATCGCCGGCGGATAATGCGGATAGGGCACCGGCACGTAATTTATGGAAATGTCCCAGTTGGGCTGCGGTTTGTGGCTGTGCCCTCCCTGGCGGGCGAGGGGCTGGTCGCGCAGGATCAAGAGGCGCTGCGGCAATCCTGCGACCGCCGGCTGGATGTTCTCGATCCCTTCGACCACGATCAGCCCGGACGCGCCGCCCTGAACCGCCATCGAGGCGATTCCGTGCACATGCGGATGGTACCAGTAGAGTCCGGGCGGTTCATCGGCCGG
>DATIYG010000110.1:0-2522 GCA_035517755.1 Rhizomicrobium sp.
ACGACCGACGAAGATGCCTTCGCCGAGTTGCCGAAACTGAAGGGGATCGGCGTTTCCGTAGGGCGGCTGCTTCCCGGCGCGGACCGCTGCGTTCCCGCGCCGAAAGACGTCCGCAACTGGCTCGCGCAACTTGCAGGATCAAGCTCATGACAGCCCAAGGACTCGATCTCGCCGTCATCGGCAATTGCCGCACCGCCGCTCTTGTCGACACCTCGGCGCGGCTAGTGTGGTGGTGCTTCCCGCGGTTCGATGGCGATCCGGTCTTCTCGCGCCTCCTGGCCGGCAGCGAGGAGAAGGGATTCTCCGATGTCGTGCTGGAGCATCTGGCGAACGTGCAGTCCGAATATCAGCGCAACACGGCCATCGTCTCGACGGTGCTCACAGCGCAGGACGGCGCCGCCATCCGCGTCACGGACTACGCGCCGCGCTTCCGCAATTTCGGACGCATCACGCGCCAGCCGCAGCTGGTGCGCATCATCGAGCCGGTCTCGGGATTGCCGCGCATCACCATCCGCTTCCGCCCGACCTTCAACTATGGCGAAGAGATGCCGAACCGCTCGCTTGGCTCCAATCACATCCGCTATTGGGGCGGCCAGACCGCCATCCGCCTCACCACCGATGCACCACTCGGTTACATCGAGAAGGAATCGCCCTTTCTGCTGACCAAACCGGTCTATGTGGTGTTCGGGCCCGACGAGCCGTTCCCCAGCGAGCTTTCCACCACCTGCCGCGAGATGCTCGAGCGCACGCGCGACTACTGGCTCGAATGGGTCAGGCGCCTGTCCATTGGCTACGACTGGCAGGAAGCGATCATCCGCGCCGCCATCACGCTCAAGCTGAGCAATTTCGAGGAGACCGGCGGCATCGTCGCCGCGCTGACGACGTCCATTCCGGAAGCGCCCAATTCGGGACGCACCTGGGATTACCGCTATTGCTGGCTCCGGGACGCCTATTTCGTGGTGAAGGCGCTCAACCGCATCGGCGCCACGCGCACGATGGAGGACTTCATCCACTACACGCTCGGCATCGCCGCCAGCGACATCAGCGAGCTGAAGCCGGTCTACGGCATCGTTCCGAACGAACCGCTGACCGAGTGGATTGCCCCGAAACTCGAAGGCTATCAGGGCAACGGTCCGGTGCGCATCGGCAACGCTGCTGTGGATCAGGTGCAACATGATGCGTATGGCAGCATCATCCTTGCCGCTCTGCCGACGTTTTTCGATCGCCGTCTGCCCCGGCCGGCCGGCGAAGCCGAGTTCCGGCTGCTCGAGAAACTCGGCGCCAAGGCGGCGGAACTTGCGTTCGAACCGGACGCCGGCATCTGGGAATATCGCGGCCGCAAGCGGGTCCACACGCATTCCTCCGCCATGTGCTGGGCCGGCGTGAGCCGCGTCGGTGCCATCGCAGCGCGTCTTGGCCTTTCGGATCGCGCGGCGCATTGGAACAAGATTGCCGAAATGATCCAGACGACGCTGCTCGAGCGAAGCTGGAACGAGAAACGCGGCGCGTTCACCGCCGCGACCGACACCGACGATCTCGACGCGAGCGTCCTGCTGCTACCCGAGCTCGGACTGATCGATGCCCGCGATCCGCGATTTGTTTCCACGATCAACTCAATTGATCGGGAACTTTTGCGGGAACATAACGTTATGCGATATGCGGGCGAGGATGACTTCGGGCTCCCGGAGACGGCTTTCCTAGTGTGTCGCTTCTGGCTGATCGACGCCTGGTATCTCCTCGGCCGCGTGGAGGAGGCCCGTAATATGTTCCGCGATGCACTGGAGAGGAGGAATCACTTCGGTTTGCTTTCGGAAGACGTGCATCCGCGCACCGGTGCACTGTGGGGCAACTTCCCCCAGACCTATTCCATGGCCGGCCTGATCACGACAGGCATGCGGCTGTCGCGCAGTTGGGAGGACCGGTATTGGCACGCGTCTTCATAATCTCCAATCGCGTCGCCGTGCCGACGCAAACCCGCAGCGTCCATGCGGGCGGGCTTGAGGTCGCGCTGAAAGCGACACTGAAGCGTCACGATTGCGTCTGGATGGGCTGGAGCGGCGAAGTCAAGCCGAAGGGCGAAACCGAGACCCACACGATCGTGGCGCGCGGCGTGACGTACATCGTCACCGATCTCAGCGAAGAGGATTACGACGAATACTACAACGGGTTCGCCAACCGGGTGCTGTGGCCGATCCTGCACTATCGCCTCGATCTGGCCGAATTCACGCGCCGCGAATTGTCCGGTTATCTGCGGGTCAACGAGCACTTCGCGGACGAACTCGATAAGGTGCTCAAGCCGGACGACATCATCTGGGTGCACGACTACCACCTGATGCCGCTCGCCAAGGCCCTGCGCGATCGTGGCCGCAAGAACCGCATCGGCTTCTTCCTACACATTCCGATGCCGCCGCCGGATATCCTCACCGCCATGCCGCAGCACGACAAGCTGATCGGCGCGCTGCTGCACTACGACCTGGTCGGCTTCCAGACCGACGCCGACACGCAGAATTTCGCCCGCTATC
>DATIYG010000111.1:0-9240 GCA_035517755.1 Rhizomicrobium sp.
GCCGCTCTCCGCCCTGCCGGAAGTCGATTATCCGACCATCCAGGTGCAGACATTCCTGCCCGGGGCCAGCCCCGATGTCATGACAACCTCGGTGACAGCGCCGCTGGAGCGCCAGTTCGGCGAGATGCCCGGCCTGCGCCAAATGACATCGGTCAGTTCGGCCGGCGCTTCCGTCATCACGTTGCAGTTCGATCTTAGCCTCGGCCTCGACATCGCCGAACAGGAAGTGCAGGCGGCGATCAATGCCTCCAGCAATCTGCTGCCGCAGAGCCTTCCCGCCCCGCCGATCTACGCCAAGGTGAACCCCGCCGACGCACCGATCCTGACCCTCGCCATCACGTCGAAGACGCTTCCGCTGGTGCAGGTGGAGGAACTGGCCGATACACGCATCGCGCAGAAGATCTCGCAGCTTCCCGGTGTCGGTCTCGTCAGCATCAACGGCGGGCAGCGGCCGGCCGTTCGCGTGCGCGCCAACATCCAGCAGCTCGCCTCCTACGGACTCAATATCGACGATCTGCGCACGACCATCGCGAACGCCAATTCCAACGCGCCGAAGGGCAATTTCGACGGCGTGGCGCAATCCTACACCATCAACGCCAACGATCAGCTGACCAGTCCCGCCGACTACAAGAACATCGTCGTCGCGTACAAGAACGGCGCGCCGGTGCATCTGTCCGATGTCGCGAGCGTGGTGGAGAGCGCCGAGAACGTGAAGCTCTCGAGCTGGATGAACGACACGGACGCCATCCTGCTCAACGTGCAGCGCCAGCCCGGCGCCAACGTCATCAGCGTGGTCGATCAGATCAAGAAGATCCTGCCCGAGATCGAGGCGGGACTGCCCGGTTCCATTTCGGTCACCGTGCTCACCGACCGCACCAACACAATCCGCGCCTCGGTTGCGGATGTGGAGTTCGAGCTGATGCTCGCCGTGGCGCTGGTGGTGCTGGTGATCTTCCTGTTCCTGCGTAATCTGCCGGCGACCTTCATCCCCAGCCTGTCGGTGCCGCTGTCCATCGTCGGCACCTTCGCGGCGATGTATCTCTTGGGCTACTCGCTCAACAATCTGTCGCTGATGGCGCTCACCATCGCCGCCGGCTTCGTCGTCGATGACGCCATCGTGATGATCGAGAACATCACCCGCTATCTGGAAGCCGGCGAAACGCCCTTCAATGCGGCGATGAAGGGCGCCGGCGAGATCGGCTTCACCATCGTGTCGCTGACGGTGTCGCTGATCGCCGTGCTGATCCCGCTGCTCTTCATGCAGGAAGTGGTGGGCCGCCTGTTCCGCGAATTCGCCGTAACGCTGGCCATCACCATCCTCATTTCCGCCTTCGTGTCGCTGACGCTGGTGCCGATGCTGTGCGCCAAGCTGCTGCGCCATAGAAGTGAACAGAACGAGCGCAGCACCATCGCGCGTAAATCGCGGGAATATTTTGACCGCGCCATCGCCGAATACGATCGCCTGCTGACCTGGGTGCTGGATCACCAGAAGCTGACGATGCTTGTCGCGGTGGCAACACTTGTTCTCACGGTGTTGCTTTATGTGATGATCCCGAAGGGCTTCTTCCCGGTGCAGGATACCGGCCTCGTGCAGGGCATCACCCAGGCCGACGCCACCGTGTCATTCGACGCCATGGCGAAACGGCAGCGCGCGCTGGCGCGCGGCATTCTGCGGGACCCGGACGTGCAGAGCCTGTCGTCGTTCATCGGCGTGGACGGTACCAACACCACACTGAACAGCGGCCGCTTCCTCATCAACCTGAAACCCAAGGACGATCGCAGCGACAGCGTGAGCGACATCATCGCGCGGCTCCGGCAGGACGCCCGCAATGTCAGCGGTATCTCGCTTTATCTGCAACCGGTGCAGGACCTCACCATCGATTCCACAGTCAGCCGCTCCGAATACCAGCTGGTGCTGGAAGCCGCGCGCACGGCCGATCTCGACGGCTGGGTGCCGCGCTTCATGGCGCAGCTGAAGCAGGTGCCGGCGATCGCCAACGTCTCGACCGATTATCTCGACAAGGGATTGTCGGCCTACCTGAAGGTGGATCGCGACACCGCGGCGCGCTTCGGCATCACCGCGGCCACCATCGACAATGCGCTCTACGACGATTTCGGCCAGCGCATCATCTCGACGATCTTCACCGAGTCAAACCAGCGCCGCGTCATCCTCGAGGCCGATCCGAACTTGCAGAACTCCATCGCCTCGCTGAACGACATCTATCTTCCGTCGGCCGGTGGCGGACAGGTGCCGCTCAACAGCATCGCCAGCATCCAGCAGCGGCCGATCCCGCTCTCGAACATGCATTTCGGCCAGTTCCCGGCGGCGATGATCTCGTTCGACGTGTCGTCCGGCTATTCGCTGGGCACGGCCGTGAACGCCATCAAGCAGGCGGCGAAAGATGCAGGCCAGCCGCCTTCGGTCACGCTCAATTTCCAGGGCGCAGCGCTCGCCTTCCAGTCGACGCTTGGCAATGAGCTGCTGCTGATCCTGGCGGCCATCGTGACCGTCTACATCGTGCTGGGCGTGCTCTATGAGAGCTTCATCCATCCCGTGACGATTCTCTCCACGCTTCCGTCAGCGGGAATCGGCGCGCTTCTGGCGCTGATCATCACCGGCCACGATCTCAACGTGGTCTCCATTATCGGCATCATCCTGCTCATCGGCATCGTGAAGAAGAACGCCATCATGATGATCGATTTCGCGCTCGAGGCGGAACGCGGCGAAGGCAAATCCCCACGCGAGGCGATCCATCAGGCCGCGCTGCTGCGCTTCCGCCCCATCATGATGACGACGGTGGCTGCGTTGTTCTCCGCGCTGCCCCTGATGCTGGGCAGCGGCACGGGATCGGAGCTGCGCCATCCGCTCGGCATCGCCATCGTCGGCGGCCTGATCGTCAGCCAGATGCTGACGCTGTTCACCACACCGGTGATCTACATCTATTTCGACCGCTGGGCGGGTGACTTCCGCGACTGGCGCGCGGACAGGCGCGCACGCACGGCGTCGCCATGAATCTTCCCGGCATCTTCATTCCCCGTCCGGTCGCCACGACCTTGCTGACCTTGGGCGCGGCACTTGCCGGAATCGTTGCCTTCTTCCTGCTGCCGGTGTCGCCCCTGCCGGACATCGATTTCCCGGTGATCGCGGTTTCCGCCACCATGCCCGGCGCCAGTCCCGAGACCATGTCCACCACGGTGGCGACACCGCTCGAGCGGCATCTGGGCGCCATCGCCGACGTCAACGAGATGACGTCGAAGAGCTCGGTCGGCACCACGCAGATTGTCTTGCAGTTCAACGTCGACCGGAACATCGACGGCGCGGCGCGCGACGTGCAGGCTGCCATCAACGCCGCGCGTGCCGATCTGCCGGCGGCGCTGCGCTCCAATCCCACCTACCGCAAATTCAATCCGGCGGATCAGCCGATCATGATCCTGGCAATGACGTCGAAGACGATGACGCCGGGCCAGATCTACGATTCCGCCTCCAACATCATCCAGCAGAAGCTGTCGCAGATTTCCGGCATCGGCGACGTGACGCTGTCCGGCGCGTCGCTGCCTGCCGTGCGCGTGGAACTCAATCCGCGCGCCCTGTTCAAATACGGCATCGGGCTCGAGGACGTGCGCGCCGCGCTCTCCGCCGCGAATGCCAACAGCCCCAAGGGCGCCATCGAGCAGAAGGACACGCGATTCCAGCTGGCGATGAACGATGTCGCCAGCACCGCCGCGGACTACCGGAACCTCATCATCGCCTACCGCGACAATGCGCCGGTGCGGCTGTCCGATGTGGCGACCGTCAGCGACGGCGTGGAGAACATCCGCAATCTCGGCATGGCGAACGATCAGGATGCCGTGCTGGTGCTCTTGAACAAGCAGCCCGGCGCCAACGTCATCCAGACGGTTGATCGCGTGCAGGCGCTGTTGCCGGAGCTGCAAGCCGCTCTTCCCCGCGCCGTCAACCTCGCCGTCGTCAACGACAGCACCACAACCATCCGCGCCTCCATCCGTGACGTGGAGCGTACGCTGCTGATCGCGACCGTGCTGGTGCTGATCGTCGTGTTCCTGTTCCTGCGCAATGCGCGCGCCGCCCTGGTGCCGAGCCTCGCCGTGCCCCTGTCGCTGATCGGCACGTTCGGGTTCATGTATCTGTTCGGCTTCAGCCTCGACAATTTCTCCATCATGGCGCTGGTGGTGGCGACCGGTTTCGTCGTCGACGACGCCATTGTCGTCCTGGAGAACGTGACGCGGCATGTGGAAGCCGGCATGCCGCGGCTTCAGGCGGCGCTGCTGGGCGCGCGCGAGGTGAGCTTCACGGTTCTCTCCATGAGCCTGTCGCTCATCGCCGTGTTCCTGCCGATCCTGCTGATGGGCGGAATCGTCGGCAAGCTGTTCCGCGAATTCGCGGTGACCTTGGCGACCGCCATCATGGTGTCGCTCATCATCTCGCTGACGACGACGCCGATGATGTGCGCCTACCTCACCATCGCCCGCAAGGAAGACGAGGACGACCGCGGCGTGATGCATGTGGCCAGGCGCGTGTACGAATCCGCGCAAGGCTTCTATGGCCGCACGCTGGGCTGGGCGCTTGCCAACCCCGGAACCATCCTGTTCATCCTGTTCTTCACGATCGCCATGAATTTCTGGCTGTTCGGCGTGGTGAACAAGGGATTCTTCCCGCAGCAGGATTCCGGATTGCTGGCCGGCAATATCCGGGCCGACCAGTCGATCTCGTTCCAGGCGATGGAACAGAAGTTCCGGCAGATCATGAAGATCATCCACGCCGATCCCAATGTGCAGAACGTCGTGGGATTCACCGGCGGCGGTGGCGGGCGCGGCGGCGGCTCGACCAATTCCGGATTCGTCTTTGCGCAGCTGAAACCACTTGGACAGCGCTCGCTCACCACCGATGAGGTGATCGATCAGTTGCGGCCGAAGCTTGAAGCCGTACCGGGCGCGCGATTGTTCCTGTTCGGGCGGCAGGATGTGCGCGCCGGCGGCCGCCAGGGCGCCGGCAACTATCAGTACACGATCCAGGCCGACACGCTGGAGGACCTCAACACCTGGCTGCCGAAGATCACCACGGCGTTGCAGAGCGTGCCGGAACTGGAAGACGTGAATTCCGACCAGGACGACAAGGGGCTCGAGGTCGAGCTCAAGATCGACCGCGCCACCGCGTCCCGCCT
This sequence comes from Rhizomicrobium sp., assembly GCA_035517755.1. Lineage (GTDB taxonomy): Bacteria > Pseudomonadota > Alphaproteobacteria > Micropepsales > Micropepsaceae > Rhizomicrobium. Next base: position 5,181 of record DATIYG010000111.1, read on the forward strand.
CGGCGTGAGCACGGCGCAGATCGACAACACGCTCTACGACGCATTCGGCCAGCGCCAAGTTTCGACCATCTATCAGGACCTCAACCAGTACCACGTGGTGATGGAGGTTGAGCCCGCATTCTGGCAAAGCCCGGAGACGCTAAAGGAGATTTATGTCAGCACGTCGGGTGCGCCGCCAAGCGGCACGCAATCGACCGGCGCAGTGGCAGGGACCACGGTCGTTTCCACCACGACCGCGCCGACGGCCGCGTCCATCGCGTCGGATTCGGTGCGCAACCAGCAGCTCAATGGGCTCACCAACAATGCGCGCGGCGCGGCCTCGACCGGCGCCTCCGTCAGCACGAACAGCGAAACGATGGTGCCGCTTTCGGCCTTCGCTTCGTACGGGCCGGGCAATGCGCCGCTGTCGGTGAACCATCAGGGGCCGTTCGTCGCCGGAACCTTCTCGTTCAATCTGGCACCGGGCCAGACTTTGGGAACGGCGGTGGCCGCGATCAACCGAACCATGGCGCAGATCCACGCGCCGATCACGATTCACGGCACCTTTGCCGGTACGGCGCAGATCTTTCTCCAATCGTTGCAGAACGAGCCGCTGCTGATCCTCGCCGCGATCCTCAGCGTCTACATCGTGCTCGGCATTCTCTACGAGAGCTACGTCCATCCGCTGACCATTCTCTCCACCCTGCCTTCGGCCGGTGCCGGCGCCATCCTCGCGCTGATGCTGTTCCGCACCGAGTTCAGCCTCATCGCGCTGATCGGCGTCATCCTGCTCATCGGCATCGTGAAGAAGAACGCCATCATGATGATCGATTTCGCGCTACAGGCGGAGCGCGAAGAAGGCTTGTCGTCGCGCGATGCCATCCACAAGGCGTGCATCCTGCGCTTCCGTCCCATCATGATGACGACGTTCGCGGCCCTGTTCGGCGCGCTGCCGCTGGCAATCTTTACCGGCAACGGATCGGAGTTGCGTCAGCCGCTCGGCATCTCCATCGTCGGCGGGCTGGTGGTGAGCCAGATCCTCACGCTCTACACGACGCCGGTCGTTTATCTTTATCTCGACCGCTTCCGCTTGCGCTGCCGCAGGGCCTGGCAGCGTTTCTATCTGCGCCGCGTGGGCGAAGAAGGCGCCCCGCCCGCCCCGGCGGAATAAGGCTCTTCGGCGGTTCACAATCCCGCCACGATCGCCTAGCCTAATGCCGCCAGATCCGAAGGGGATTCGCCATGATCAGGTCCCGCACTGTCCGCATCGTGTTGCCGCTTGCGTTTGCGAGCTTTGCCACAGCCGCAAGTGCCGCAACAATCGTGAACGCGAGCCATTTCGGAATCGTGGCGCTGCAGGCGCGCACGGCGGCGAACACGCCTTGGCAGGCCGATCTGCTCAACCAGCGCACTTTGGGTGTGGGAAAATCGGTGACCGTGAATCCGGGCGGCTGTCAGGTGGATCTGCTGGCCACCTTCGATGACGGACACAAGGCGCTCAAGCAGAAGGTGAACGTCTGCGGCAACGCGCCGATCAAGATCAGCGACGCCCCGTAGCCGGCGCCTGCGTCCCCGACAAATCCGATTGCTTCATCCCCGCGGGTTCGTTGCAGCCCGGTGAACCCTTCTGCGTCGACAGGATGCAGATGATGCGGCCATAGGACCCGAGGATATGGTTGCCTGACTGGGCACGCTGTCTCGCCGGATCGAGGCTCGCCGGATCCTTGATGTTGGCGCGCTCCATGCGATCGACCGCATCGTCCATCGCGGCGCGCGCCCTTGAGGACAGCAGCCAGGTCAGCGGCACTTCGACATTCGGCGCATTGCGGAAGCGCAAGGAGACGGCGCACAGCGTGTGATGGCAGCCGACACGATTGTCGGACGCCTGCGTGTCACTCGCCGCGGAGAATTGCTCGATCAGCGCGGTCAATGCGGAAAGATCGCGTGTGGAATATTCCGCCCGCTTGTCGCGCGTATTGAGCAGCGCCCGCAATGGCGACAGCATCTCGTTCCAGGTGCTGTCTTCGTCGATGCGCGATCCATCTTCCTCGCAGCGGGCATATTCGGTGTCGCGCGTGCAGGGCGAGGAGCGCACGACGATGGTGATGAAGACGGCGTTGCGAACTGCCTGCTCCAGGGCCGGATTGGCCGGGTTGCGATAGGCGATCTTCTGGCCGACGAGATTCTGCACGAGGCCCGAGATCAGCCAGGTTCCGGAATTCTCGAAATAGCCGCCATCGACATAATGCCCGACATCCGCAATGCGCCCTGCCGGCGTGAGGTACGGAAAGCGGGCACTCAACATCGCCGCAGTGCTGAGCGGAACGTGATCGTTGTCGAGGCGGTCCTGCAGTGTGACGAGCCGGATGTTGGCGCGCCCCGTTCCCGCGGTCGGGCTGGTGTCATCGATCTCGGCCTGCGCGAAATACGGCGTTGCCAGGCTCTTCACATACGCCGTGGCATACGGAATCGACCGGCCGGTGCCCGCTTCCGTCGTGTTGAGGAAGAGGTGCGGCACGGGCCGGCGCGGCGTGCTCTGGCGATAGAGGTCCGCGACTTCTTCGGCGAGACGTTCGGGATCGCAGGACTTGCAGCCTTGATTGGCGTCGCGCCAGGAATCTTCCAGCGCATATTCGAGCGCTCGGGAGCGGTCGAATTTGTCGATCGGAACCGGCAGCACGCGCTGCAAGGCGTCGGGGAAGAGTGCTGCGCCGACCAGCGGCGACAACAGATCGGTCGCCAGCACCTTGCGCGCCCGGCCGACAAAGTCTCCCGGTCCGCGGCCGGCGAGATTGCACGAGGCCACCGCATTCTGTGCGTGGTCGGCGGCCAGCGATGCAAACACCGCCGCGCCGACGCTGCCGCCCGACACGCTGCTGATCGCGAGCAGATGCTGCGCGAAGCCAGGGCAGCGCTCCTGCAACGCCGAGAGGATGCTGGCCGTGAAATACGCGGCGCGGATGCCGCCGCCTTCCGTCGCGACCAGGAAGATCGGGTAGTGCTCGTAGGCATTCCAGTCGCGGCGGCTTGCGATCCAGTTCGCAAGATCGAGATCCTCACCGTAATCCGTCGCGAGCGGATGCGCGGTCGCCACCGGCACCACGCGCCTCAACTCGTGATTGTCGTTGAGATCGAAACCGGCGAAGGCGATGCCGGCCAGCACGAACATCAGCAGCAGCGGAACGCGCACCATGTGCGAGAGATAGGCGAGCGGGAAGAAGAAGACGGTGGCCGCAAAGCCCCACAGAAGCAGGATTGAAATCGGTCCGACCATCTGCATCGTCTGAACGTGGGTCGTGTCGTAGAACACGATGAAGACGGCGATGGCGGCGATCACCGTCACGCCGAAGAAGTAGCGCCAGGCGCGGTTGAGGCCGGCGATGCGTTCGGCCGCCTTCGACCAGCGCCGGCCGAACGTCGGGTAGCCGTGCGGCGCGTGATTGGGATTCATCCGGCGCGCGCCGATGAGTGCTGCGGCAATCCCGACCAGCACGTAACCGACGACGGTCGACCACAGCCACAGATGATCGGTCCCGCTGTGCGCCGCCGCTGAATTGCGGCCGACCACTTCCGCGGCCAATACCATCGCCACGAGAAAGGCCGTGGCGCGCGGCAGCCAGCGGTGGAAGATGCTGGAGCGTTCGTCGCGCTCGGCAAAATCGGGCGCCACAAGATCGAACACGACGGCAATTGCAAGGCGGGCGGAAAGGCAGGCAGCGAACAGCGCAAAGGCTTCGGCCAGCAGCCGCAGCCAGCTCGCGTCCTCGTAACGCGCGACAACGTTCTCCGCCATGCCCGTGTGGTCCTTCCACACGCCGAGCACGGTGCCGCAGAAGACGATTGCGATCGCAAGCGGCACGATGGCGATGGAGGTTTTCACCAGCATGGATGGCGCTCGCGCCGATCCGGCGCCACGGCTCACCAGCGGCCCCCGGAAGGCGAAGGCGGCAACCGCGCCGGTCGCAATGAAGGCGGCGCCGACGCCGGCTGCCAGCAGACGCTGGTCGTGCGTGGCCAGCGCATGGGCATCGAGCGCAAGCAGCATGAGCGGCACAGAGGCGGCAAGCGCGACGGCAAGCGC
>DATIYG010000112.1:0-3373 GCA_035517755.1 Rhizomicrobium sp.
GGAGGGCGTTAGAAACGTGAAGCCGCCCGTGGTCGATGAGCTCGCTGATTCTCTCGTCGAGCGGCGATGGATAGATGCCGGACCGAACGGGCTTGCCGGCAAGCGCATCGAGATCGCGGGACTCCAGCTCACGATCACCGACGCTCTGGTCCGGGTCGAGTTCCTCGACGGCAGGACGGTTCAGGCCATCGCGCGCCCGTCGCAGCCGTGGGTCGCGATTGCCGGATCGCAATCGCGATGGGAGGTGATGGGCACGTACGTCGTCGAAGGCATCCGGCACATCCTGTTCGGCGCCGATCACCTGCTGTTCGTGCTCGGTCTGCTTCTGATCGTGCGCAGCGGTTGGATGCTGGTGAAGACAGTCACCGCGTTTACCGTCGCGCACAGCATCACGCTCGCGGTGGCCACGCTCGGATACGCGAGTGCCCCGGCGCTGCCGCTCAACGCCGCGATCGCCTTGAGCATCCTCTTTCTCGGGCCGGAGATCGTCCGCGTATGGCGCGGCGAGACGAGCTTCACGATCCGTCATCCGTGGGTCGTAGCGTTCGCCTTCGGGCTGCTGCATGGATTCGGCTTCGCCAGCGCGATGACAAGCGCCGGACTTCCACGGCAGGAATTGCCCCTGGCGCTCCTCTCCTTCAACATCGGCGTCGAACTGGGGCAGCTCGGATTCGTCGCGCTAGTTCTGGCGATGGAGCGTTCGTTCCGCGTGCTGGAGGTCCGCTGGCCGCGCTGGGTACAGGCGCTTCCCGGTTATACGGTGGGCACGCTCGGCGCGTTCTGGACGATCCAGCGCGTGGGATTACTGATAGGAGCAGTGCGATGACGCCTCCTGCAAAGCATCGTTCAATCCTTGCGGCAACAACCTTGGTGGCGGCGCTTTGGGCGCAGTCGGCCCTCGGCCACATCTTGCAGGGCGAAGCTTATGGATTTCTCACCGGCTTCCTGCATCCGATCTCAGGGGCGGACCACGTGCTTGCGATGGTCGCCGTCGGGCTGTGGGGCGCGCAGCTCGGCGCGCCGGCGATCTGGGTGCTGCCGGTGGCGTTTCCGCTGGTGATGGCGATGGGCGGGATGCTCGGATTTCTCGGCGTGCCGATCCCCGGTGTGGAGTACGGGATCGCCGCTTCGGCCATCGTGCTCGGAACCGCGGTCGCCTTCGAAGTACGACCCGCTCTGGTCATCGCGGCACTCGTGGTCGGATGCTTCGCGATCTTCCACGGCCATGCGCACGGTACCGAGCTCCCGGCCGGTCAGAGCGCATTGCTCTACAGCATGGGCTTCGTGATCGCGACCGGGTGCCTGCATGCGGTGGGCATCGGAATCGGCACCGTCCACCGCTGGGCCTGGGGACAACAGCTGTTGCGCGGCGCCGGGACGGCGGTCGCAGCGGGAGGCGTCTTCTTCATGTGGAAGGCGTTCGCATGAAAGGCACGAGCGCGTTGCGGATGCCAGCGCGCACAATCGCCGCGCTCGCTGTCGCACTCATGTGCGGGCCTGCCGAGGCGCACCTCAATGCAACCGGCATGGGGCCGATCTACGACGGCCTGATGCATTTCCTGACCAGTCCCGAGGATCTGGTGCCTGTGCTGGCGCTCGGGCTGTTGGCAGGGTTGCGTGGCGCGCCCTACGGACGACGGGCGATGTTCACTCTGCCGGTGGCGTGGTTGCTGGGCAGCCTCGTCGGATTGTCCGGCGCGCTCGTCACCGTCGGCACGCTGTGGGCATCGCTCTGGTTCCTTGTGCTGGGTGGATTGGTCGTGGCCGATGCGAAGCTCTCGCTGCGCTCGATGACGGCGCTCAGCGCCTTGCTCGGGATGGTTCACGGATACCTCAATGGAACAGGAATGGGTTTCTCCGCGGCGACAATCGTGGCCACTCTCGGATTGGCTGCTGCAGTATTCGTCTTGGTGGTTGTCGTCGCCGCCCTCGTCGTTGCGTTGCGGGCGCAATGGGGACGAATCGCCGTGCGTGTGGGCGGAAGCTGGATCGCAGCGAGCGGCCTTCTCATGCTCGGCTGGTCCATTCGTGGGACCTAGCAGCGCGAAGTGCGGCAATTCGCCGCGCCGATACCTGGACCAAGGTCCAGTTGGATCTGCCGCGAGCGCTTGATACCTTGCCGACAAGATGAATGCGTACGCGCCGACAACCCGAAGGGACAGGAGATCGGCGCGATGAAAAGGATGCTCGTTCTTGCAGCGTTAGCTGAAGCCGCCACCGGTGCGGCGTTGCTGATCGTTCCGTCGCTGGTAGGGAGCTTGTTGCTGGGGGATGCTTTCACCGGCATCGCCGCGACGGTAGCTCGCGTTGCCGGCATTGCGCTGATCGCATTGGCCGTCGCTTGCTGGCCGGGCCCGCCGTTGATAGGCATGTTGATTTACAGCGCGGCCATCACGCTCTATCTCGGCTACGTCGGCTTCGCGGGCAGCGCGACGGGCATTTTGCTGTGGCCGGCGGTCGTATTGCATGTGACCCTGACGACACTTCTGACTCTGGCATCGATGGGCGAGAAGACGACGAGCACATAGACAATCGCGTGTGCCGTCGCCTGCGCGTCCCGGGCGACAGGTTTGTCTGTCGTGTGCACGAGTAGGACGCCAACCGATCTGCAAAGGAATTCGCTATGAACAAAAGACTCACTCTCATTGCCCTCGTCGTGTGTGTCACGGCAGGTATCGCGTATGCCCAGTATCCGATCATGGATGCGGTGGCCGGCAAGGTCGTCCAGAAGTACGAGAGCGCGTCCTGCGAGCAGCTCTGGGAAAAGAAGGGTCAGCCGAAGTCTCCGGAAGAGCAGCGCGTCATCGAGCTCCTCAAAACCGACCCGCAGATGCGTACGGCATTCATCAACAAGGTCGCTGCTCCGATCGCAAACAAGATGTTCGAATGCGGGATGATCCCCTGATGCACCAACGCGCCCGTCTCGGCGCAAGGAGCTGGCAATGAAAGCTGTTCGTCCGATCCGGCGCACCGTAGCGCCGCTCGCGCTGGTCACGATGGGTCTCGCCGCATGGCTGGCCCTTGCTGTGAGCGTCGAGGCACAAACCGCCGCGCCCGCAAAGCCGGCGGCGCCCACCAAGGCGGCCAAGCCAGCGACGAAGAAGACCGCGGAGCCCGAGTACAAAATGGTGGTCGAGCCGCGGGCGATGGACCTGCTCAAGGTAATGAGCACGAAGCTCGCGGCGGCGAAGTCGATGTCGTTCACTGCGACCGTGGGCTACGAGTATCCGAGCAAGCTCGGGCCGCCGATCGTCTACACCACGCGTTACGACGTGGCGATGCAGCGGCCCGACAAGCTGCGGATTCTGATGCCCGGTGACGGGCCGGCGTCCGAGTTCTACTACGACGGAAAGTCGATGATCGCCTATGCGCC
>DATIYG010000113.1:0-2659 GCA_035517755.1 Rhizomicrobium sp.
CGCCGCGCTCACGGCCAGCGACAAGATCGATGGCGGCAGCGGCAACGATACCGTCGTGCTCGATGGCGATTACTCCGGCGGACTCGTGTTCGGCGCGACCACGATGATCAACGTCGAGACGCTCCAGCTCAGCGCCGGCCACAGCTACAATCTCGCCACTTCGGATGCGACCGTCGCAGCCGGCGCCACCTTGAAGGTGAACGCCAAGGCGTTGCACGGCTCCGATCAGCTTATCTTCAACGGCTCCGCCGAGCATGATGGCAGCTTCGATGTCATCGGCGGCAAGGGCAACGACATCCTCACCGGCGGCGACGGCAACGATCAGCTCTCCGGCAATGCCGGCAACGACATCCTGTTCGGCGGCAAGGGGGCCGATCTTCTTTTCGGCGGCCATCAGCACGATACCTTCGCCTACACGGCGGCCGATCAGTCGACCAGCACGAGCTTCGACACGATTTCCCACTTCAGCGCCAAGGCGGACTCGATCGACCTGTGGTTCACGGTCGATGCCATCGATGCACCCGTGACGGCGGGCTCATTGTCGCTCGCAAGCTTCGACAGCGATCTGTCCACTGCGCTTGCGGGCCTGGGGGTTCACGCCGCCATCGTGTTCGATCCGGACTCCGGCGACTTCGCCGGCAAGACCTTCCTCGTCGTGGATGCCAATGGCGTGGCCGGGTATCAGGCGGGACAGGATCTCGTGTTCGAACTCGATCACGCCTCCCACCTCAATCACCTGAAGCTGTCAGCCTTCACCTGAGCGGCGATAGGAAAGGCGGGGGCTTGCGCCCACCGCCTCCCCGAACCACTTCGCCGTCGGGGTGGCTCAGCAGTCCGGCGCATCCCATAGAATTCTGCGTATGCGCGCGCCTTAACCTATGTTGAGAGCACCGGGGCGAAACACGATTTCCTTGCACCGTTCACGCATTTTGTTGTGCGCACTCACGCGATGGTTGAGCCGCCGTCGATGACAATGGATTGGCCGGTCATGAACGCGCCGGCCTTCGAAGCGAGGAACACCGCGGCACCGGCGATCTCGTCCGGCTGGCCGATGCGCTTCAGCGGCGTGCCGGACGTCGAGTATTCGAGGATGTTCGGATTCTCCCACAACGCGCGCGCGAAATCCGTCTTGATCAGGCCGGGCGCGATGCAGTTGGCGCGCACATTCATCGGCCCGTATTCCACCGCGATGTTGCGCGCGAGCTGGAAGTCCGCCGCCTTGGAGATGCAGTAGGCGCCAATCACGGCCGATCCCTTCATGCCGCCGATGGACGACACGATGATGATCGATCCGTCCTTGCGCTCCGCCATCTCCGGCAGCACCAGCTGGCACAGCCAATGGTTCGATCGCACATTGGCGCCCATGATCTTGTCGAAGGCTTCGTCCGGGATTCCGGCCTGCGGCCCGAAATACGGGTTGAGCGCGGCGTTGCAGATAAGCACGTCGATGCGGCCCCACTTCGCCCGCGTCTCGCGCACGAGGTTCTCGATCTGCTCCTTGTAGTTGATGTTGCAGGGGATCGGGATCGCCGCTTCACGGCCGCAGCTACTGTTGATGTCGGCCGCCACCTTCTCGCAGGCATCCGCCTTGCGGCTCGACACGACCACATTGGCGCCGTGCTCGGCCAGACGATGCACGATCGCCTCGCCGATACCCTTGGTGGAACCGGTGACGAGCGCAACCTTCCCCGTCAGATCGAACAAATTCATCGCACCCTCCATTGTCTGCCGGGCATTATCATAGGCTCAGTTGGCGCAATCGCCACAAATCCGCCGCCGGGCTAGAGTGCGATTGCCGGTCGGGAGAGATGAGATGAAGAGACACTTCGCCCTGCCCCTGCTTCTGTGGCTTGCCGCCTGCGCGGGCCCGGCGCCCTATCATCCGCCGCCGGTGCCGCCGCCGCCTCCCCCGCCGCCACCTCCGCCTTACATGCACGCCATGCCGTCACCGCGCGAGGCGGAGGCCGAACCAAACCGGCCGTGGCAGCCGCATGCGCCGGGCAAGGTTCCGAGTGCCGGCCCGCTCAGGACAGCGGCGATCGGCACCTACATGGACAATCAGGAACGTGACCTCAGGCAGCATCTGCGCGGCATGGGAGTCGGCGTCGGACGCCCCGGCGACGACATCGTGCTCAATTTGCGCAACGATGAATTGTTCGACGGCAATTCCAACCAGCTGACCGGATCGGGCGGCGAGGCACTGACCTCCATCGCCATCATCCTGCGCCACTACGATCACACGATGATCGATGTCGGCGCCTTCACCGACACGACGGGAACGCCCGAGCAGAACAAGGCGGCGTCGGAAAAACGCGCGCGCGTCGTGTGCGATGCGCTGGCGGCAGAAGGTGTCGCGCCCGGCAGATTGAGATGCGCGGGCTTCGGCGAGGAGCATCTGCGCATCGCCACCGGTGATCACAAGAGCGAACCGCGCAACCGCCGCACCGAGATCCGGATCACTGCGGCTGCGAGCGGCTAGTTACGACTGCAACGCCTTATTGATCTCACCATTCATGCCCGCATCGTCCGGTGGCGTGCGCGAGCCGAAGGTGCCGGCGATGCTGCCATCGCGATTGAACAGGTATTTGTGGAAATTCCACTTGGGTGCCGCATCCTCGCCAAGCTCCTGCGCGAGCCATTTGTAGAGCGGATGCGCCTC
>DATIYG010000114.1:0-8790 GCA_035517755.1 Rhizomicrobium sp.
GGCTGCAGCGTCGGCATCAGGATTTCGATGGCGCCGGCGCGGTTCATCTCCTCGCGCACGATCTGCTCGATCTTCTGCAGCACGGCAAACCCGAGCGGCAGCCATGCGTAAATGCCGGCGGCCTCCTGCCGGATCATGCCAGCGCGCAGCATCAGGCGGTGGGAGACGATCTGCGCCTCGGACGGCGTCTCCTTCAGGGTCGGCAGAAAATAGCGGGACAGGCGCATGACCTGATTTTAACCTGGGGTTTTGCTGCGGCGCACCTTCATACGGAAGTGAAGGCACAAGGGCAAACGTCCCTTGACCGGATACGATGCCCGTCTATTTCTGGGAAAGCATCATACCGGGGGATTCATGACCACGGCGCGCCGCCTTCAAATCCTGATCGGGCTTGTCATCGCGCTGGGCCTGCCCTTCGCCCATCTCGGCGATCTCGGCAAGAAATATAGCGGGCTGGGTCCCCTGTGGGGCGGAGAGGCCGTGTGGTGGGGCCTCTTCGTTGTCGTCCTCCTTTACGTTCTGCTGGTCGAACGCCGGTCGCTTTCGTCGCTGCATTTTGTCCGGCCACGCGTGATGGACCTTGTCGCGGGTGCGATCGCCGCGATCGTGGTGATCGTCGGTATCGGCGTGATCTTCAATTTCGTGCTGCCGGCCCTGCACCTGACGGTAACTCAAAGGCTGAGCGCCCTCATGTCCGCTCCGTTTCTGTTTCGCGTTCTCCTCGTTACGCGCGCTGCTTTTGTCGAGGAGACCCTGTTTCGCGGCTATGGCTTCGAGCGCATCACCGAACTGACCGGCAGTGCTGGTCTCGCCGCCATCGTCACGTTCGCCCTTTTCACGCTGGCGCATTATTCCGGCGGCGGCTGGGGACAGGTCCTCATCGCTGCCTGGGGCGGGTTCGTCATCACTGCTCTCTATGTCTGGCGGCGAAACCTGTGGGCCAACATCCTCTGTCACTGGCTGACGGACGCAGCAGGATTCCTGTTGTTACCGATGGCGCCGCACCATTAGTCCAGGCAAAGGACGACGCGCTGTCCTTACGCCGCCGCCGAACGGGTTCGCCCCAGCTGATGCGGCGATATCGGTTCGCCCGATAATTCCCTGGCCCGATCGCGCTCGCCCAGCATGGCGATCACCGTCGGCACGATGTCGAGCGAATTGCGAACACCATAGTCGGCGGGCCGCCAGCCGGGTCCCGAAATGTACGCAAACCCGAGCGGATTGGTATGACCGCCGGTCCGACGGTACGGCAACGGACCGATCTGTCCCAGCTCGGGGTGCGTGAACGCGATCGGCGTGCCCTTCCAGTGGATATAGAGATCCGGCTGCGTTGGCCCGATGTCATAGGGATCGCGTTGCTCGACGATCATCGATTCCAGAACGGGCATACCGCTGCGCGGCTCACGGCAGTCGGCGAGAAGCTTTCGCACGTCGGAAAGCACGTCCGCATACTTGTCGCGCGAAACGGTGCCCCGGGACTCGCGTCCCTCAAGATTGATCCGCACCCGGCCATCGTAGAACGAGGGAAGCGCAAAAGCATCCATTTCCGGCCAGAAAGGGCGATAGCGGGTGACCGGCATCCATTCGATGACGGCGTAATCGCGTTCCCGTGCGTAGACGAAGTCTTCTCCGATCCCGGAAGCGGGCGGCTTGAAATGCCACAGAGGCGGGATCATCGCCTCAAGCCGGAAATGCCAGCTCCCATCATCCGGCAGTGCCGGGGCGCCGCTGGGCAGACGTGCCGCCCAGGCTTCCTCGCGCATGTAGGGCCGCCCGAAGCGCTTGCGGAACAGCAGTTCACCCAGCAGCGCCATCGAAGCAATGTCGGCGCCGTTCGAGCCCATGCCGTGCATGGCGAAGAGGACGACATCCGCATCCGGAAATTCGTCCATCAGCAGCCCGGTCAGATCATCGATCGCCGCGTAAATGGCATGCAGGCCATTGCGAGCGGCCGCAGCCGATGGAGCGCCGCTGACATCGTGCTGGCGATCGATGCCGTGCCACATCTGCTCGATCGCGGAGTGGGCCTCGCTGACGACGACCATCGCGAGATCCCATTCCGGCAATCTTTCTTTTAGAAGCCATGCGGCAGATGCGGCACGCACATCGACGGCGCGCTTCAGCGCCGCCGCGGCGAGCTCCGTCTTTTCCACCGACGGCCACGTGAAGCCGTAGATATAGTCGGTTGCCGGGTATGGACCGAAGCGCGCCTCAATCTCGTCCAGCAGTCCATCCGGACGCGATTGCGGCGCCACGCCCGGATCGTGTGCTCCCCAGTTTGTGAACCCGAGCGTATTCGGCGCCTTGCCAAGGTCGCAGTACGGCAAGTCCAGAACCACGACGCGCGACGAAAGCCTTGCCGTGAACGGCATCGCCGACGTGGGAACCTGCGCCACCTTGTAAGACTGAGGATCAAATGTGACGGCGGACCAGCGGCGGATCGCTTCCGGCGACAGACCTGTGCTCACATGCTCCCAGGCGAGACCGGAATAGCGGGCCTGGCCGTGGTCCAGCGCGAAACGGGCGCTTCGCTTCTGCAACGCCCGCATGTGCGGCAGCAATCCCTGCGCCATCATGCTTTCGGCGAGAGAGATCTCGTAGCCATCCAGGCCAATTGCAAGTACGCGCCGTCGCGACATCCCAGGCCCCATAACGACAGGATCTTGTAGCGCAGTTTCAGCGGATTCGGATGCAACTGCCGGTCAGCGGCCGACCGGCGTCATCCCGTTGAACGCCACTTGCGGACCCATGTCGTCGACCAGCGATTTGAGGTCCACATCGGCGACCTTGGTTGGAGCCTTGCGGTGCTCGAGTTCGGCGAGCCCGTAGCCGGTGTGCGCTGTCGCGTCCGGATCGAGGCGGTCGCGATAGCCCTGTTCGGCCTCATACCAGCGCTGCTTGTCCTCGCTGTCGTTGCAGGTCGAGGCTTCCGCGCCGGTGGCGCCCCAGCGATGCTCGACGCAATCGTACGGGTCGAACGACATCGCATAGATGCGTTTCACCAGCATGTCGAAGTTCAGCGACACCGGCTGCTTCGCCGAGTTCAGATAAGTGACAACGCAGCTCTGCGTTTCGCTGGCGTACAGCTTCTGGAGGTCGCCCTTGAGATCGAGCCCGTCATACACGATGCGCGGGTCGCGCTTGCGCCACAGATCCAGCATTTCGGCCAGATCCTTGTGCGACTGGGCGAAGATCGCCTTGATGCGCGCGTCGCGCTTGGGCGTGGCGTAGGATTCCCAGGTATCATCCGCTGCCGCATAGATGTTCTGCGGCAGGCTGGCCGGGTGCGGCTTTTCGGAAATGCCGTTCTCTGTCGCCTGCTCGACGCTGGCGGCGCGGTCCTTGAACTCCTTGCACAGCTCGCCGAGCGTAACCTTGAACTCGTAGATCGGGTTGAAGCTCATCTCGCCACCGGATACCGCGACGCGGACATATTCGAAGTAGCTGAGATCGACTCCGCTGTAATCCCACTGCGCGGTCTTCTCGTTGCCGGACGGATCGGACTTCGTGCCCACATACTGCTCGAGCGAATAGTCCGGGATGTCCTGGTTGTGGGCGAGCACAATATGGCCGCCGATCAGATGGCCTTCGCCGTCGGAATGCGCCTTGGCCAGGGTCAGCGGCCGCCAATCCTTGAATCCGCCGCCCAGCTTCACGGGCGGCTGGCCGAACTGCGCCCCATACACGTCGCGCGACACGGAGAAGTCTGGGCTCGCGCCCATGTAGTGGATGCGGCCGTCGCTGTCGACGCGATAGACGATCGCGGCATGGCCGTTCACGTCGTAAAGAACCGTGCCGGGATGAATCGTCTTTGCACTGATCTTCGGCGAATAGAAGTCGGGCAGCACGCCCTTGTCCTCGTCCGCCGCCTGGCGGTAGGTCGCCGAGGTGATGGAACCGAGGATCGCGCGCATGGCCGCCGGCTGGTCGATGCCGTTCCCCTTGTCGATGAACTCATAGCGGCTGACCGCACGGTTGCCGTTCTTGGAGAAGCGCAAATCCGAGCCGCTTCCCGACACGCCATTCACGAATCCGAACGGCAGCCCGTTCTTCGAGGCGTAATAGGCGCGCAGGAAGTAGACGAACTTGGCGCAGTCGGCATCGACGTCGAAATTGTGCGGATCGCTGCTGCGATAGGGATTGGCGGCGCTGCGCATGCAGCTTTCCGTGGAATTGCACGTGCTGTCGCCGATCGACTGCACGAACTTGCCGAAGCCCTGCTCGTCGGCTTCAGACCAATGATCCTTGGTGATTCGCCACCGCGTGTCGGCGGACGCCTGCACTGACGACGCAGCAACAAGAATTCCCAACGCAACCCACAACGCTCGCATGGCACACTCGCACAAATGACAGCGAGAAAACGCAAGTGCGCGGCGCGCGGTTGTTGGATTTCATATTAAGATCGGACAGCTTCGAATGAGCATGACATTTGCGGGTTTAATCGGCGTTTGCGTTTGCGAATTGTGGCCCTTTCGGGACATTCGGAAACCCGAGTGCGAGTCGTCGCGTTATGTTCGTGGCAGTGAAATCGAGCGGAGGAAAGAGGCGCGATGTTTGTCGTTTGATCGAGCGGCAGGCAGCGATCGTATGCGTCTAACGTCCAACAGCCGCCATGCCCTGGAATGGCACCTGCTCACCCATCGCATCGATCAGCGATTTCACATCGACCGGCGGGGGATCGTCGACGCCTGAACCCTTCGCCTGTTCGTTCATCTCGGCGACGTTGAAGCCCATATGCGCATCGTAGACGCGATCGGTCTGATTGCGCAGGCGCTGCTCGGCGTCGTACCAGCGGGTCTTCTCACGCCCATCGGGACAATTCGCTCGCTCCTCACCTTCCGCGCCCCAACGCAGTTCGATGCAATTGTAAGGATCGAACGACAGGCGGTAGATGCGATGGATCATGTCGTCCAGCGTCATCGGAATCGGGTGCTTGCCTGAGCTGAGGTAGGTGATCGTGCAGGCCTTGCTCTGCTCGTCGTAGGCCTCCTGCAGATCCTTCTTGAGGAAATTGCCGTCATAGACGATGCGTGGATCGCGGTTGATCCAGAGATGGATCATCTCGCCCATGTCCTTGTAGAACTGCGCCAACGCCGCGCGCAGCCGCGCATCGCGCGACGGCGTGGCGTAGGTCTCCCACTCCACATTGTCCGAACCGTAGATGTTGTCGGGCAGCCGCGCCGGATGCGCCTTGTTGGCGATGCCGTCCTTGATGGCGAGATCGACATACTGGGCGCGGTCGTTCAGATCGTTGCACAATGTCTGCATCGTCGCTTTCAGCTCGTAGAGCGGGTTGTAATCCATCCGCCCGCCGGAGATCGCGACGCGCACATATTCGTAGAAGCCGAGCTTGATGCCCTTGTAGGTGAACGTCGCCTTCCTGGGATCGTCGGCCGGCCTGGCGCCATTGCCGGTGTACTGAATCATCGAGAAGTCGGCGATCTGATCGTTTCCCGCCATCGCCATGTGGCCGCCGAGCAGATGACCGGCGCTATCCCGATGCGCACCGACCAGCTTCATCGGCCGCCAGTTCTTGAACCCGCCGCCAAGCTTCGCCGGGCTCTGGCCGAACTGTGCGCCATAGACGCTGCGCGTGATGGTGAAATCGGGATGGGCATCCATGTAATAGGCGCGGCCATCCTCATCCACCTTGTAGATGATGCCAACGTGCCCGTTGGAGTCGTAGACGATGGTGCCGGCCCGGATGCTGCCCGGCTGGATCGCCGGCGAATAGAAATCCGACAGCACGCCGCGCTTCTCGCCCGCGTCTGTACGGTAGGTGCCGGAGAAGACCGTTTCGAGCATCTGGCGGATCTGCTCCGGCGCATTGATGCCACCGCCGCCATCCACAATGTCGTGCCGCGAGGTCGCGTGGTTGGCGGTATGGGTGTAGCGAAGATCGCTATTCTCGCCGGCCAGCCCATTCACGAATCCGAACGGCAAGCCGTTCTTCCACGCGTAATACGCGCGCAGGAGGTACGGCCATTTGGCGCAATCCACATCGATGTCGATGAAGGCCTGATCGGAGTTGCGATAGGGGTTGGCTGCATTGCGCAGGCAGCTTTCCGACGAGCTGCAATTGGTCTCGCCGAGCGCCTGGACGAACTTGCCGAAGCCCTGCTCGTCGGCCGCCGACCAGTGATCCTTGGCGATGCGCCACGGGCTCGCCTGCGCCGGAAGCGCCAACGCCAGCAGACCCGCGAAAATCACGGCAAAACGGGCCAAGTCCACCACCCACCCAGGACTGGGGGAGAGTCCGGGGCAATGCAGGGGAAGTCAAGGTGAGGTCAGGAGCCGAAATGCGCCAGAAGGTTGGCCAAGGCCGGGGCTCCGATGCAGTAAACGACGGCCAAGATCGCGGCGGCGATGAGGACCTTGTGATCTTTCAGACCGCGGGGAGGCAAACCATGGTGAAGTGTCTCGAAGGCCATGACACGCAGAACTCAAAATGGAACTCTTCCGCTCTCAACGCGGCAAAGGCCAATTGGCTCCGGACTTGTGGAGGACCTCTGGTGACGTCACGCTTGAGCCGGGGTGATTCACCAGATCAGCCATGCTGGAGCGACTGTTTGGACTGGCTGGGCACGGCACGACCGCGCGCCGCGAACTCGTTGCCGGCGCCACGACCTTCCTCACCATGGCGTACATCCTCTTCGTCAATCCGAAGATCCTGGCCGCCGCGGGCCTCGACCAGAGTGCGGTGTTCATGGCGACCTGCCTGTCCGCCGTGCTCACCACCTTGCTGATGGGCCTTTACGCCAACCTGCCGGTGGCGCTGGCGCCGGGCATGGGGCTCAATGCCTACTTCGCCTTCACCGTTGTGCCGGCGCTGCACGGCGACTGGCGGCTGGCACTCGGCTGCGTGGCGATGTCCGGCGTGCTGTTCGTCATCCTCTCGGTGACACCGGCGCGCGAATGGCTGATCAACGCCATCCCGAAGAGCTTGAAACTGTCGGTGGCCGCCGGCATCGGATTCTTCCTCGCGCTCATCGGGTTCGCCAATGCGGGCATCGTGGTCGCCAGCCCCTCGACGATGATTCAACAAGGCGGGCTGACCGACCCCAAAGTGCTGATCGCCGCGAGCGCCTTTGTGCTGATCATCGCGCTGGCTGCACGCCGCATCATGGGCGCCGTGCTGATCGGAATCCTCGCGGCCACGGTTGCGGCGATTGCCTTCCGGCTGGAGCCGGTGCCGGCGATCCTGTCGCTGCCGCCATCGATCGCGCCGACCTTCCTTCAGATGCATTTCGGCGGCGCGTCGGTCGATGCCATCGCCACCGCCGTGTTCGCCTTCCTGCTGATCGACATGCTCGACACGTCGGGCACGCTCACCGCGGTCGCACACCAGGCCGGATTGCTGGACGAGAACGGACGCCTGCCGAATGCGCGGCGTGCGCTCACCACCGATGCGCTCGGCACCATCATCGGCGCGGGCCTCGGCACCTCGCCGGTGACGGCCTACATCGAAAGCGCGGCCGGCATTCAGGCCGGCGGCCGCACGGGACTGACGGCCGTGGTCGTCGCGATACTGTTCCTGCTGGCGCTGTTCTTCGCCCCTCTGGCCGCTGCCGTTCCGGCTTATGCCACCGCACCGGCGCTGATCTTCGTCGCGGCGCTGATGGTGCGCGGGCTTCGCGAGATCGACTGGAATGATCTGACCGAAGCCGCGCCGGCGCTGGTCACCGCGCTCGCCATTCCCTTCACTTACTCCATCGCCACGGGCATCGGGCTCGGCTTCATCGCCTATGCGGCGGTGAAGATCGTCTCGGGGCGCTGGCGCGAGGTAAACGCCGCCGTGGCCGTGATCGCCGTGGCGTTCATTATCAAAATCGCGCTGACTTGATCCCCGCCTCGATCAGTCAAAGCGCAAGGATGTGCGCCGCAATCAAGGCGTAAAAGATCACCCAAAGCGGCACCGCGATGCCGGTAGCCAAACCCATCTTCTTGAGGAGCTGAGGGCTATTCGGCGCACCGGATTCGCGATCGACCTCACCCAACCCCACCGGCAGCAGACAGAACAGTGCGAGGAACCACAGGCCCGCGAACGCACTGAGCAAGACAGCCCAATGGACAAGGAGGAGCGTCACGCCTGCTCCAACTCGATCAGGGTACCGACGAAATCCTTCGGATGCAGGAAGATCACCGGCTTGCCGTGGGCGCCGGTGCGCGGTTCGCCGCTCCCGGTAATGGTGGCGCCGGCCGCCTTCATCCGGTCGCGCGCGGCGTAGATGTCGTCCACCTCGTAGCAGACATGATGCATGCCGCCGGACGGATTCTTCTCGAGGAATTTCGCGATCGGCGAATTGTCGCCCAGCGGCTCCAGCAGCTCGATCTTGGTGTTGGGCAATTCGACGAACACGGTGATGACTCCGTGATCAGGCAATGGCACCGGCTCCGACACTTTCGCGCCCAAGGTGGCGCGATAGACTTGCGCTGCCTTCTTCACATCCCTGGTTGCGATGGCGACATGGTTCAACCGGCCGATCATCCGAAGCTCCAATACCGAGATTGCCGAACCTAGCGAGACGACCGCGAAGTGACAAATCCGTTTCCCGTTCAAGAGTCCGGCCCGGGCGCGCACCCGCTAGAACGCATATTTGCGCGGGCAGCGGTGCGATTCGACCAGAGGACGCAATTCCACCACTTCAGCGGGAAACGGAATTCCGGCCTTCGTGATACGTTGCCCGGCTTGGGGCGGGGCGCGACATGATTGAACAAGAACAGGTCTTCAGAAAATGCGCATGGCGGCTGATCCCGCTCATGATGCTGCTTTACGTCGTGAATTTCATC
>DATIYG010000115.1:0-15963 GCA_035517755.1 Rhizomicrobium sp.
GGATTCCCTACACCCTCATCCGCAAAAGCCCGCGGCGGTGGTGGCTTTATGGTGCCGTGGCCCTCGTGCCCGTCGCGTTCGTGGTGCTGGCGGTGCTGCCGGTGTGGGTCTCGCCGCTGACGACGCATTACGAGCCGCTCAAGGACAAGACGCTCTACGCCCAGATCGAATCGCTCGCGGCGCGCTGCGGCGTGCACAACATTCCCGTCCTGGTGGGCGGCGACGACGACACCGTCGTCGGTCTTGGCCCGACCAATCGCATCATCCTCGACGGCGACATCTTCAAGAACGAAACGCCGCAACAGATCCGCTTCACCGTCGGCCACGAACTCAAGCACTATGTGATGGGCGACAATTACAAGGCGCTCGCCATCATCGCAGTCCTGCTGCTCACCGGCTTCTGGCTGACGGACCGGATCGGACGCGGCGCCATCGCGCGCTTTGGACGGCGTATGGGATTCAAGGAATTGTCGGATCCCGCATCACTGCCGCTGATCATCCTGATCATGACAGCGTATTGGCTGTGCGCACTTCCGCTTTTCAATGTCTTTGCGCGGCATATCGAATTCGAGGCGGATCGCTTCGGGCTGGAACTGACCCATGAGAACCGGGCCCTGGCGGAACTCGAAGCCGGCTACATGTCGCGCGACAAGAATCCGGCGGACTGGGACACCTTCTTCCTGATCTTTCGGGCCACGCATCCCTCCGACGGCGAACGCATCCGCTTCGCCAACAGCTATCATCCCTGGCGCGAGGGAAAGCCGCTCACCTACGCATCTGTCTGCAAGCCGGCACCGTAAGGCAATGCGGTCCGCTAGCCGTTGCCGCCTTCATGGCCAGTGACCATGCCGACCACGGCGTCGGGCAGCGCGGCGACCACGCGGCCGGCGCTTGATGCGACATCGGCGGCCGCGCTGGCGACGTCCTTCAGGCCGACCTTCTTCGGCGCCCGCTTGCGCACCGCGCGCTTGACGGTCCGCTTCGCAGCCTTGCGCTTCTTCGAGACGCGCTTGGCGGCTTTGCGCACAACCTTCTTCGCCTTTTTCTTCGTGGAACGCGCCTTGGCGGCCACCGCGCGCCGCGCCTTCTTCACCGCCTTGCGTGCTTTCGATTTGGTCCGACGTTTGCGTGCAGCCATGGGCGTTCCCTCTCGATTCGAATTCGATGATTGAACCACAAGAGCCCGCTACGGCGAAACGGCAGTCAAAGTCTCGCGCTGCGGCAGCATCACGGCCGGGCCTTCGGTCCATACGTTGGTAAGGGGCAGACCGTGCTTTTCGATCATGGTCATGGCGTGGGCATAGCCTTCGGCGATGGCACGATCGAATTTCTTCCAGTCGCGCAGGCCGACATCTTCCAGTGGCGGCTCGAACAGGAAATCCGCCTGCTCGCGCACCAGCCGGCGCTGGGCTTCCGAACCGACCGTGCCCGAGCGCATCAGGATCGAGACGATGGACGGCGTGCCCTTCATGCGCTCCCAGATGAGCCACCACACCGGACGTTCGCCGTAGCGCTCGTCGGTCGCGCGCAGATCGAGTTCGCCGGTCACGTCGGAAGCGATGATCGGACCGCTCGCCGTCAGCTTCATGACATCGACCGGCAGGTTGTTCATCACGCCGCCGTCGACCAGCAGATGTCCGTGATGCGTGACGGGCGGCAGGATCCCCGGCAACGCCACGCTCGCGCGCAACGCGCGCCACAATTTGCCGTCGCGATGGATGTGGATGCGGCCCGAAGTCAGATCCGACGATACGCAGAAGAACGGTTTCGGCAATTCCTCGACGCGGATCTGGCCGAAATGCTCGGCCAGCAGGTTGGAAACCTTCTTGCCGCGCACCAGTGCGATCAGCGGCAGCGTGTAGTCGGACAACGGATTGGTTTCGACGAACGCCGCGCGCATCCGCTCGGTCAGCTCCTCGATGCCCCACTCGCAGGCGAGCCCCGCGGCGATGATGGCGCCCATGCTGGTGCCGCCGAGATTGTCGAACGGCACGCCGGACTCCATCAGCGCCTTGATCACGCCGATATGGGCAAAGCCGCGCGCGCCGCCCCCCGCCAGCACCAGACCGACAGCGCGGCCGGCAATAAATCGCGCCAGGCGGCGCACGTCTTCGCCACGCCCGGCGCGCACATGATGGTGCGACTCGAACAATCCGCTGCGGAGCGCGAAATGTTCGGGAAGATTTTGCGAACGCCCTTCCGGATGCAGCAGCAGCAGCTGCGGCAATCCTGTCGCGCGCTCCTTGAAAGCGGGCAGATCAAGCGGCTTCAGCGGCAGCGGACGGTCTGCCCGCGCCAGCAGGAACACGCGATCCGCTTGGCGCAGGCAGAGATGGGTCCATGCGCTGTCCGGCGCATCGCCGCGATAGAACACGACATCGTGCGCCGCTTCGAAGCGGTTGAACCATTCGGCCGTTTCGTCCGCGACGTCGGAGCGAAGCACGGCGGCATTCGAACCCATGTCGCGCAGGGCGGCGGCCAGGCGGCCGGCGATCTGCTCGTCGGCAAGACCGTCCTGCACCGGGATGAGGGCAAAGGTCTTGGGCCGCGAATGATCGGCGGGCTGCCGCGTCGTCTCGCTCAACCGGTGGACCATGATGCGCATGAGATTGAGCATCACACGGGGATGCCGCGTGATCAGCGAATCGAACGCCTTCGGACTGACGCGCAGGAGTTCGGTATCGCGCAGCGCGACGAGTTGGGCGGTGTGCGCCTCGCCCGAGATCAGCGACATCTCGCCGACGGTTTCGCCGGCAGGAACATGGGCCACGAGCCGCTTGCCGCCGGTTTCATCGTCCACGAACACGCCGAGCGCACCGGTGACGACGAGAAAAAGCGCGTGATTGTTCTCGCCGTCCCGCGCCAGCAGCGTGCCGCCCGGCAGGCCGAACCAGTTCGCTTCGGCCAGCAGTTTGCGCAGCGCCGCATCGCCGATGTCCGCCAGCAGCGGAAAATGATGCAGCTGCTCGCGCAGCGACTCCGGATACACCGTGTCGCGGCCGGTTCGGAAGGAAGACAGGAACGCCATATTCATCAGCCCCGCTCCTTCTATCTCACCAAGCCGTCCAGCCGCCATCAACGGCAATTGTCGCACCAGTGATGAAACTTGCGGCAGATGAAGCAAGAAGGAGAAGCGGGCCGGCGATCTCGGATGCCTCGCCGGTGCGGCCCAGCATCGTCCTGGCGGCGAGGCGCGTGGCGAACTCCGGATCGTCGGATGTCACCTGGGGCCGCGGGAATGGCCCGGGCACCAGCGCATTCACACGAATGTGCTCCGGGCCGAGCTCGGCGGCGAGATGGCGCGTCAGCTGGATAAGCGCCGCCTTGGCGGGCCCGTAATGGACGGGGCTTGCCTGTTCCGGCTTTGCGTAGATGCGGGAATCGGGTGCCACGGTTGCGTACATCGACGCGATGTTGACGACACTTGCTTGGCCGGCCCGCGTCACCGCATTGCGCAGGGCGGGCAACGCCGCGCGTGTTGCCTCGAACGCGGCAACCACGCTGCTTCGATAGGTTTCATCGAAGGCGGCAGGTTCGAGTTTTGCCATCGGCGCCGGCCGCATCGAGATGGCGTTGTTGGCCAGAATATCGAGGCGCGGCAGCGCGGAGAAATAATTGCGCACCCGAGCGAAGTCCGCCACATCGAAGGCCGCGCATTCCGCCGAGCAATCGGCGTCCTTCATCTGCTCCTGCAGCGCGGTCAGCTTCTCAAGCGTGCGGCCGTTGAGGATCACATGCGCGCCGGCCTGCGCCAGCGTCCACGCCATGGCGCTGCCGAGATGGCCGGCGGCACCGGACACGAACGCGATGCGCCCATCCAGCCGGAATTTCTGCAGCGCGCTTTCAGGCCGCATGCCGGTGCTCGCGCTTGGGCCATCGTGCGGGATTGAGAAGTTCGACCGGCACACGGGGAAGGCAGCATTCGATCTCCGCGCATTGATCTGCCGTCAGTGGCGTGCGCCCGAAGAGCGACACATTGGCGTGCAGCTGCTCTTCCGTTTCCATGCCGATGACAATGCCATTTGCCCACACTTGCGCGCGCGCATAGGCGACACACAGGTCGGCGAGGCCCGACCGGCGAAACGTGCGGACGAAGGCGTGCAGGCAGGTGATGACCGAAACCGGATCGACCGCCGGCATGGGCGGCCACAGTGTGGCGTCGCCGGAGCACAGCAATCCCTGGAGAAACACGCTGCGCAGGTGCACCGTGACGTCAGGCCGCTCGCGAATGCGATCGATCACGCCGGACGCCTTCCAGCGCCAGTCCAGCAGATTGAACGGCAGCTGGATGTGGCGAACCTCGGGCCGCATCAATGCCGCATGCGCCTCCGATCGCGACTGCACCGAAACGCCCAGCGTTCCGATCGTTCCGTCGGCGGCCAGCTCCTTGAGCCGTTCCCAGACGAAGCCGCGAAAGGCGGTCAAGTGCTCGGCGCGGTGCAGCAACAGGCAATCGAGACGGCCATGACGCAAGGCCGACAGGGACTCGCTGATGCTGCGGTCGACCGTTGAGCGCACCTCATCGCGTGTTGCGCTGGCGACAAGATCAGCGAGCGGGCCGAGCTTGGTGACGATGCGCGCGCGGCCCTTCAGCGCCGCGCCCAGCACGTCTTCGCTGTCGCCATAGGCGCGCGCGGTATCGAATGTGCGGACTTCGTTTTCCAGCGCCAGGTGCACAAGCGCGACGGCATCCTCGCGCGACGGCTTGCCGGTGCGGTTCGCGATGCCATAGGGCAATCCAAGCTGAACCGTTCCGAACACCAGCTCGGCCGCGCGGTCACGCATGCGGGTGATCCTGAAATCGCCAATTGAGCCTGCGCCAGCATGGTAAAGAAGCCGTTTACGCTGTCCGCAAGGCTAGCGGTTCGCCAGCACCTTCCACAGGCTGGTTGCGGTGTAGATCACCTCGCCCTCCACCATGAAATCCCCGCGCGCGAACACCAGCGACTTCGTCCGCCGCACGATTTGCGGGGTGACTTCGATGCGATCGCCGACATGCGCCGGCTTGAGAAACTGCGATTGCATGCCGACCGTCACCACGGTGGCGTGACCGGTTGCGTCCCATACCGCCTGCCCGATGGCGAGATCGGCCAGGGTCATCAAGAGGCCGCCATGCACGACGCCGCGCATGTTGACGTGCCGCTCATCGGCAATGAGCAGGAAGCGTCGCCCGCCATCGTCGCACCGCTCGAACACCGGGCCGATGTGGACCTCGAACGGATCGAGCAGTTCGGCTTGCGCGTAGCCGGGCGGCGCCTCGCTCAAAACACCAGCCTCCAGATGCCTTGCGCGGTCACGAGCAGGTCGGCACCAACTGAAATCTCGCCGGTCATGAAGGCCATGGTTTTGGTCTTGCGCGCGACGCGGATGCGCGACTCCACAACATCGCCCAACCGGGCCGCAGCAAGGAATTCGCAGTCGAGCGAAATCGTGCTGCAGCTTTTGGCGCCGCTCGCAAGGCGCGAGGTGCGGCTCATCGAGATGTCGAGGAACGCCATCAGCATGCCGCCATGAACCGTGCCGAGGAAGTTCATGTGCTTGTCGAGCACCTTGAAGGCGAAGTGAGTGCGCCCGTCCGGCTCGTCGGGAAGGCGGTAGAGCGGCCCGATGAATCGGTTGAACCCGCCGACGGAAATCCCCTCCGCCCCGTCCAGAATCCCGCCCGCCTGATCCATCCGATTGAGATTGTTGGCTTCTTGGCGGCCGTCAAGAGAAATTGCGGTGTTGCAATCCTGCTCTTGTTTCGGGGCGCCACACGTGGAATCCACAGAACCGCCACATTAGACTGGAAACAGCAGGCCCAGGCCCGTGCGAGCCATGCACGGACCGGCTGTCAACGCCACGAGGAAACACATGTTCAGGAAGTTCGTCCGGGCGGCATCCATCGCCTCTCTGCTCTCAACCGCCGCAACCGCAGCGCTGCTGGTTGTTCCCTCTGCCGCCATTGCCGCCGAGCATGTCAGCAAGGACGTCGGTGCCGCCTTGACCGAAGCGCAAAAGCTCGGCAATTCCGGCGACTTCCAGGGCGCCCTCGCCAAGGTGAAGGAAGCCCAGGCTGCCTCCAGCCACTCGGCCTATGACGATTTCATGATCAATCGGTTCATGGCGACGATTTCGGCGAACGCGAAGGATTTCCAGGGCGCTTCGCCGGCGTTCGATGCGGTGATCGCCTCGCCCGAATTCGCCAATATGAGCGTGGACGAAAGGCAGAACGCGCTGCACGACGCGATCATCGTCGACCAGAACATCCAGGCCTGGCAGAAGGTCGTGACCTACAGCCAGCAGCTCGCGGCGATGAAGCCGCTCGACGATGTGATGCTCGCCGTCACCGCGGTCGCCTACTACAACCTCAAGGACAACAAGAACGCGCTTGATTACGCGCAGAAATCCATCGATGCGGCAAAGGCCGCGGGCAAACAACCCGAGCAGGTGGCAAGCGAGATCGTGATGAACGCCGAGGCCGCGACAAACCCCGCGGCCGCGGAGCAATCGCTCGCCAACCTCGCGGCGCAAACCAACGATCCGGCTAAATGGGACCAGATCATCGAATACACGCTCGGCAGCACGACGATGGACAGCGTGTTTGCGATGGATCTCTATCGCCTCAAATACATCACGCATGCGCTGAAGCCCGCGGATGCGCAGATCATCGGCGGTCTCACCGATCAGCTGCGCTATTACGGCGACGGTGTCGCGATGCTTGAGAACCTCGGCTCCAACGGCAAGGACCTGCAGAGCGCGCGCGCTGGCGCCGCCAAGGAAAAAGGTTCGCTGGAGGCGGAACTTGCAGCCGCCCGCAAAAGCGGCGGCGCGACGGCCTTGAGTGTCGGCGAAGCGTTTTACGGGTATGGCCGCTATGCGGAAGCCGAGGAGCTGGGCCGCGCCGCGGCCGCCAAGGGCGGCAGCAAGCACCCCGGCCAAGCGCAGCTTCTGATCGGCATGGCGCAGGTTGCCCAGGGCAAGAATGCCGACGCCGTGCAGACCTTCAACAGCGTCAGCGGCAGCCCCGGCGCCACGAAAGCCGCGCATCTGTGGTCGCTTTACGCGCAGCATCAGGCGGGTGGCGCGCCAGCAGCCGCGGCGCCCGCGACGCATCCGTAACGCTTCGGAAACTCCGGCGAGGGTGAATGTGCCACCTTCACCGGGTATCCGGCCGGTGCTAGTTCCTTTGTGACTTTAGGAGAATCGCCATGTCTGATTTGCGCGGCCTTTTCACGGAGCATCCGCGATCGGTGGGCGAGACCTATGTCGAGCATCTCAGCTCGGCGTTTTCGTTCGGCTGGCGAATGTGCGTCGCCGGAATCGCCTGTCTCCTGCATGGCATTCTGCCGTTCCTGTTCGTGAAGACGGGCAGCACCACGATCCGCCACTTGCATGACGAGATGATCACCCATCGCTCGCGCCAGCGCGCGGCGCCCGAGTGGGTCGACCACGGCGCCTACATCTGATCTGACGGGCCTGCGGCAAACTCAGTCGGCTTGACGTTATTTCGTTATTTAGCTAACAAGCAAACATGAGCGATGTTTTCGATGCGCTCGCCCATCCGGTGCGGCGGCGAATTCTGAAAATGCTTCGCAAGCGGCCGCACACGGCGGGCGAAATCGCGGATGTGTTCGATCTCGCAAAGCCTACGCTTTCCGGCCATTTCTCGGTGCTCAAGGCGGCACGCCTGATCAGCGCGGAGCGCAACGGGACGTCGATCCTCTATCGCCTCAACATGTCGGTCCTGGAAGAAGCGTTGTCCGCCCTGATGTCGATCGCCGGGCGGTTGCCGAAGCGCGCCGCACAGGGAGAACCCAAATGAATACCCGCACGCCTCTGCTTGTCAGCTTGTTGCTTCTTGCGGTCGTCGGCTGCGTGACCGCCTGGGGATGGATGGCGATTCCTGCCGGCGTGCAAATAGCCGTTCACTGGGGCATCAACGGGCAGCCGAACGGCTGGACCAGCAAGAACGTGGGCCTGTTGCTGACTCCAATTCTCGCTGTTGGCCTGGTTGGCATGTTCTGGCTGATTCCGCGCATCGAGCCACGCCGGCGCAATCTCGGCGCCAGCCGTCCTTTCTATGTCACAGGCTGGCTCGGCAGCCTCGCCTTGCTTGTTGTCGTGCAGGTGGTGACCGTCCTTTACGCCAAGGGCGTGGAGCTGAACGTCGGAAACATCGCCACGGTGTCGGTCGCCGTGCTTCTGCTTGCCATGGGAAACTTTCTTGGAAAGACGCGCGCAAATTTTTTCGCGGGCGTGCGTACGCCATGGTCGCTGTCGAGCGATTTCGCCTGGGAAAAGAGCAACCGCGCGGCCGGACGGCTGTTCGTGATCACCGGCCTCGCAACGCTGGCTGCGCTGTTGGCCGGAGGCATGAAAGCAGCAGGGATCGTCCTCATCGCCGGCCTGCTGGTCGCGGCGACCGTCTCGGTTGTCCTTTCCTACGTCTATTGGCGGCGCGATCCGCACAAACATACGGTGGACATGACTCCGGAGTAAGGCCATTCACAGCCTCTGCCAGCGAAACAACGCCTTCCCCACCCGATGCCTAGCCGCTACTCTCCGCGCGGCTAAAATCGGAGGTCGACATGAAGGAAGCGGTCATCGTCTCGACGGCGCGTACGGGACTGGCGAAATCGGTGCGCGGCGGGTTCAACATCACGCATGGCGCGGTGATGGCCGGCCATGCGATCAAGAACGCGATCGCGCGCGCCAAGATCGATCCCGGTGAAGTCGAGGATGTGTTTGTGGGCTGCGCCAACCCGGAAGGCGCCACCGGCTTCAACATCGCCCGGCTTTCGGCCATCGAAGCGGGATGTCCGGTGACGACGGCGGGCACAACGATCAACCGCTTCTGTTCCTCCGGACTCCAGGCGATCGCATCGGCGGCGCAATACATTCTGACCCAAGGCGCGCCGGTAATGGTCGGCGGCGGCGTGGAATCCATCTCGCTGGTGCAGATGGGCGGGATGAACACCAAGAACATCACCGAAGAACACCTGATGCAGATCAAGCCGGCACTGTGGATGTCGATGATCGAAACGGCGGAAGTGGTGGCCGAGCGTTACAAGGTCAGCCGCGAACGCCAGGATGAATATGCACTGGAAAGTCAGCGTCGCACTGCTGCTGCCCAGCAGGCGCGCAAGTTCGACGACGAGATCGTGCCGCTCAAGACGAAGATGAAGAAGGTGGACAAGGCCACCGGCGCGGAATCGGTGGTCGAGGCCACGGTCGATCGCGACGAAGCCAATCGCCCGGACACGACGCTCGAAGGATTGCAGGCGCTGAAGCCGGTGTTCGGCGGAGGGCTCGAGATCAAGCAGGGCAAATACATCACCGCAGGCAACGCTTCGCAATTCGCGGACGGCGCGTCGGCTTGCGTCGTCATGGATTCGGACGTGGCGGCGAAGAAGGGCATCAAGCCGATGGGAATCTTCCGCGGTTTTGCGGTTGCCGCCTGCGAGCCCGACGAGATGGGCATCGGGCCGGTGTTCGCGGTGCCGCGCCTGCTCGAGCGTCATGGACTCAAGCCCGACGACATCGATCTGTGGGAGCTGAACGAGGCGTTCGCGAGCCAGGTGCTCTACTGCATGGACCGCATCGGCATCCCGCACGACAAGCTGAACGTCAACGGCGGAGCCATCTCCATCGGCCATCCTTACGGCATGTCCGGCGCGCGCATGACCGGCCATTTGCTGATCGAAGGGCGCCGGCGCAAGGCCAAGCTTGGTGTCGCCACCATGTGCATCGGCGGCGGAATGGGCGCGGCCGGCCTGTTCGAGATTCTGCAGTAGGAGACGAAGCATTGCTTCGCGCGTCGGCCGTCTGTGTCGCGGTGCTACTACTGACAGCCTGCACCACCACGCAGGTTGCCGTGCGCACACCGCCGCCCGATCCGAAAACCGTGATGCCGGCCCTGGAAAACCGCATCTACGAACTCGTGTCGGAAGAGCGGCACAAGATCGATCCCAATGCCAAGGATCTTTCGCTGGACTCCGAGCTTGTCGGCGTGGCGCGCAGCAAATCGGCTGACATGGCCGAGCACAATTACATCGCGCATGCCGCACCGGACGGTCAGACATCGGCGAGCATCATCATGGACAAGGATGCGAGCTTCCAGGGGCTGCTCGGCGAAAACATCGGCGCCGAACACTACTGGAAGGACTATGGCGTGGACGTCGAGGAGATGGCGCATCGCTTCGTCGATCTTTGGCTCGCAAGCAAGACCCACCGCGACAACCTCTCGCTCGCCGCCTACGACCGCACCGGTGTCGGCGCCGCGGTGAACGGCGACACCGTGTACGTTACGGAGCTGTTCGCGACCAATCTCGGCCTGCCGCCCGCTCCGGCCAATGCCGGCGGCGCGCCGGCGCCGGCGAAGTGAGGGGCGATGGCCGACCGCATCGCAACCTATCGGGAGTTCTGGCCCTATTACTTGCGCGAACACGCCAGGCCGGAAACGCGCGCCATCCACTATCTCGGCACGGCAATCGCCACCATCTCGCTGATTGCACTGATCGCCACGCGCAATCTGTGGTTCCTGCCCGCAATGCTGATCGGCGGCTACGGGCCCGCCTGGATCGGCCACTTCTTTGTCGAACACAACAAGCCCGCCACTTTCACCTACCCGCTATGGTCGCTGGCCTCGGACTACCGGATGGCGTTCGCATGGGCGACCGGCCGCCTCAGCCAGGAGCTTGCAAAGGCAGGCATCCCGCACCGCTAACGCCGCCTTAACCGTCTTCGTTAAAGGTGTACCGAACCGGAGGCAGGCATGACGTGCGTTCCAGCAGGAATTAGCGTCTGCCCGTTTTCTTTACACAAGATTTGGACGCCGATATCCTGAAAAAGGGCGGCGGATTGCGGATGAATATGCAGGCTGATCTCCCCTGGAGTGTCGCGGGAATCCCGCCAGAGGCGCGCGAAGCGGCTCGTGCCGCGGCCCGCCGCGAGGGCTTGGCCGTCGGCGAATGGCTCACCCGCAGGATCCTGCGCAGCTATACCGACGCGACCGCCTCCGGCGATGCGGAACGCGCCGCCTGGCAGCGCGACGTGGTCGAGGCCGTGCGCAATCCCGCCCCCGAACCTGTCCCGGCGAGAGACACGCAGGAAATGCTGGCGCGCGTCTCGCGCAGCGAGAGCGAAACGCAGAACGCCTACACGAACATCGATCAGCAGATGAAGGCGGTTGCGCGAAGGCTGGAAGCCACCGAGCGCAACCAGTCCGAAAACAGCCGCGCCATGAACAAGGCTGCCACGCAGATCAACATCGCGGCGCGCGAACAGGCGCAAGCCTTCGATCAACTGACGGGACATGTGACCGGCCTTGCCGATCGCCTGACGCGCATGGAGCGCGGGACGGCAAACGATGGCATGAAGGACGCGGTGAAGGGCCTGCATCAGGGACTCGCGCGCGTCGCCGATCAGGTAGCGCAGACGGCGAACCAGTCCGCACAGCAGATCGCAGCACTTGCTTCCACCGTCGAGCAGCTTGCCGCGAAGCTTGTCGAAGCCCGCAGCGAAGCCGAAGCGGCCACGCAAGGATATCGCCAGCAGGTTGCGGCGCTCGACGAGCGTATCCGCGTCGTGGAACGAACCGCTTACGCAAGCGCCGCCGCGCTCGACCGCACGCTGGAAGACGTCGAACGCATGCGCGCGGCAAAGGAAGCCGGGATCGTCGAGACACAGCGGCATTCCGGCGCGGTCGCCGATCTCTCGGGGCAGATCGATCAATTGCATCAACGTGTCGCTGCCGCCGAAGCGCAGAACGCTGGCGCGCAGGCCCGCTTCGAGGAAACCGCACGCCAGCTTCAGACCAATGCCCAGGACACCGCCTTCGACCGCCGCTTCGCCGGCATCGAGCATGCGCTGTCCGACATCGTCGGCCGCATCGACATGGCCGAACGCACCAGCACGCAGGCTTCCGGCGGCGTCGAACAGAGCGTGCGCGATCTCACTGCGCGGCTCGAGGCCGCTGACAAGCGCAACCGCGACACGGTCGCCGAGTTGCAGACCGCGCTGAGGGACGCCAACACGAAGATCGCGGCCTTGGAAGGCAATCCCGTGGTCGGTGCGGCACCTGTTGCCCCCACAGCCGCGCCCGCGATGCAGCAATCGTTCGCGCCGTCACCTGCCCCTGCCTTCGCTGCGCCGGCTCCAACGTTTGCCGAACCGGCGTTCGATGCGCCGCCATTCCCCGAACCTGCCACGGCTCAGGCCGACGGCTTCGAGCCGCCGCCGTTCGATCATTCCCCTCCGCCGTTTGCGACGGACGGATTCGCCGCCGCGCCGCCCTTTGGCGCCGACGCGTTCGCCGCCAACGCCGCACAAGCCGCCGGCGAGGCCGGCAACGAGTCCTTCATCGCGGCAGCACGTCGCTCCGCGCGCACCGCTGCGGCTGCCGAACCGCCCGCACCCGCCGGCGGTTTCAGCTGGGGCTTTGCCAATCGCAGCGACAGCAATGCGGCCGCGACCGCAAGCACCGGCGGCAGCCGCGTGAAGTATGCGCTGCTGGCTGTTGTTGCCGTGATCGCGATGATCGTGGTTGCCGCCGCGCTGATGCTCAGCCGTGGCGTTGTCGCGCCAGTTCCAAACGCCGCAACGCCAGCGACCAGCGGGCCGTTTGCAGCACGTCCGAGCATCGCGCCGCCGAGCAGGACCGACGACGAAGCACCCGCAAGCCAAAATCAAACCGCTTCGTCCGCGAACACGGCGAATGCGACGTCTCCTTCGACGCCCGCCGCTTCTCCAAAACCGCAGACATCGGCCAGCGCGGCGAAGCCGGCGCCCATGAAGCCGGTCGCGACCGCACAGGCGCCGGCGGCAACGCCACCCGCAGCGGCCACGCCGCAATCGCCGGCGGACAAGCTCACCGCGATGGCGAACACCGGCGATGCGAAAAGTCAGCTTCTGCTTGGCGTGAAGTATCTCGACGGCAACGGCGTTCCTGTGAACGAGGCGGAAGCCGCGCGCTGGCTTGCACGCGCCGCCCAACAGGGCGAGCCGCTGGCGCAATATCGCCTCGGCACGCTCTATGAGCGCGGCAAAGGCGTTCCCGCCAACGCAAAGCAGGCAACGCACTGGTATGAACTCGCGGCGAAGCAGGGCAATCGCAAGGCGATGCACAACCTGGCCGTGGCTTTCGCGGAAGGTTCCGGCGAGCCGAAAGACTACGCCCAGGCCGCGGCCTGGTTCACGCGGGCCGCCAATCTCGGACTGGCCGATTCGCAATTCAATCTCGCCGTGCTCTACGAGCGCGGGATGGGCGTGAAACAGAGCCTCGTCGATGCCTACAAGTGGTATGCCATCGCGGCCTCGCAGGGCGACACCGAATCGAAGGCGCGAATCGATGCGCTCTCGACTCAGATCAGCGACGCGGATCGCACTGCGGCACAGGCGGCGGCCGCCTCGTTCAAGCCGCAGCCCATCAACGCCGCGGCCAATTCGCTTCCGGCCAGCGCTGGATAGTGAGGCAGTAGCCAATAGGCAGTAGGCAGTGGTGGGAGCGTTTCCGCGTCACTGCCTATTTCCTATTCCCTCTTGCCTGGTGCCTCCCTTCCAAATTTGCCCTGCGGCCCCCGGCGGCTATAGTCCGGTTCACCGGAAGCTCATTCAGCCGCCGATGGAAATCTATCTGCCCATTGCCGAGATGTCGGTGCACTGGCTGATCCTTCTCGGCATGGGCGCCGCCGTCGGTTTTCTGTCCGGAATGTTCGGTGTCGGCGGCGGATTTCTTCTGACGCCGCTCCTCATCTTCTACGGCATCCCGGCCGAGGTGGCGGTGGCCACGACGGCAAGTCATCTCACCGCGTCGTCCATCTCAGGCGCCATCGCGCAATGGCGGCGGCGCGTCGTGGATTTCAAGATGGCGGGCGTGATGATCGTGGGCGGCGTCGCCGGAACCGTCGGCGGTGTCCAGCTGCTCACCTTGCTGCGCCGCGTGGGCCAGGCCGACCTCGTCGTGTCGTTCGCTTACGTGCTGCTGCTCGGCATCATCGGCGGGCTGATGCTGCGCGAAAGCCTTGCCGCGGTGCGCGCCACGCGCGAAGGCGCACCGCCCCCCGTGCCCGCCGAACGGCACAATTGGGTGCACCGCCTGCCGTTCAAGATGCGCTTCCGGCAATCGCGACTCTACATCAGCGTGCTGCCGCCGATCGCGCTGGGCGTGATCGTCGGCATCCTGTCGGCCATCATGGGCGTGGGCGGCGGGTTCATCGTCGTGCCGGCGATGATCTACATCCTGCGCATGCCGACAGGCGTAGTGATGGGAACATCGTTGCTGCAGATCGTGTTCGTGACGGCGACAACGACGATCCTCCAGTCGGTCAGCAACTTCTCAGTCGACATCATGCTGGCCTTCTTTCTCATCCTCGGCGGCGTGGTGGGTGCGCAATACGGCGTTCGCATGGCCTCCCGAATGCGGGGCGAGGAGCTGCGTCTTCTGCTGGCCGTCATCGTGCTGGCGGTGGCGCTGCGGCTGCTGTGGGGACTGGTGGCGACGCCATCCGACATCTACTCCGTCGGCACGGGAGGCGCCTGATGCGCGCGATGCTTGCCGGCGCATTGTGCCTTCTCGCCGCGATGCCGGTGCGTGCCGAAGATCTCGTCTCCGGCCTGTCGCAGGATCAGGTGCAGATCACCTCGAATTATGCCGGCACCGACATCGTCGTGTTCGGTGCCATCGAATCCACGGACACCAATGCATCGGCAGGCCAGCGCGATGTTGTTGTGGTGGTGCGCGGGCCGGATGCGGACTTCATGGTGCGGCGCAAGGTCCGCGTGGCCGGTCTGTGGATCAACCGCGACAAGACCACGCTCTACGGCCTGCCAGGCTACTACTACGCCGCGAGCACGCGGCCGCTGCCGGAGATCGCCGACCCCGACACGCTAAAGCGCTATCAGCTCGGGCTCAACGCGTTGCAGCCGAAAAGCGCCAGCACGCGCCAGCCGGCGAAGGCCGAACCGTTCCGGCTGGCGGCGATCCGCAGCCGCGCGCGCGCCAGGCTTTATGCCGAGGCGCCGCACGGCGTGGAGTTTCTCGGTTATTCGCTATTCCGCGTGCGCGTGCCCGTTCCGGCCGCCGTTCCGCGCGGACAGTACAATGTGGAGGTCTATCTCTTCCGCGACGGCAATGTGATCAGCGCGCAGACGACGCCGCTCTACATCGAGCAGATCGGACTGGAGCGGCGCATTTTCCACCTCGCGCACGATCTGCCGTTCGAGTACGGGTTCGTCACGGTGCTGATGGCCGGATTGCTCGGCTGGGGCTCGAGCCTGCTGTTCCGCAGGTCCGCCTAGGTCGCGACGGTGTAGACCCGCCGCGTACCGAGGACGTAGGCAAGCAGCCGGTCGGTGAAGAGCGACCGCAGCGGGCGTTCGCGGATGTCGAGGCCGCCGGTATAGGCGCCGAAGGCCGGCAGCACCATGCGGTTGCCGTCCGATGCGAAGCAGCGGGCGCGAATGGAGCGGCCGCCGCGCGTGACCTTCGCCACCGGATGAAGATGTCCGGCGATCTCGCCAGGTGCGGGATGCGGCGACGGCAGATGGCGGAAGATCAACCCGCCGATGGCAATTTCCGAGGTGACCGTACCGCCCAGCCATTTCGGCGGCTCGGGATCGTGATTGCCTTCGATCCAGATCCAGTCCGCCGCGCCCGCCAGCTCACGCAGCGCATCGCACTCGTAACGGTCAAGCCGATCGGCCGCTGTGCGGTCGTGGAAGGAGTCGCCGAGCGCAATGATCCGCGCCGGCTGGTATGCGTTCACCAGCGTCGCGATGCGCTTCAAGGTCGTGCGGGTGTCGTAAGGCGGCAGCAATTGTCCGCCGCGCGCGAAGGACGATCCTTTCTCGAAATGCAGATCGGCGAACACGAGCGTCCGCTCCGCGGGCCACCACAGCGCGCCGGAGGGATCGAGCATCAGTTGCTCGCCATTAATGGTTGCACCGACACTCATTGCGATGCTTTCAACTGCTCAGGTTCCG
>DATIYG010000116.1:0-2249 GCA_035517755.1 Rhizomicrobium sp.
GAATAGCTCTGCTCGCTGCGCGGATGCGGCAGCAAAATTGGCAGTGTCTCAATGATACGCCCGGGCCCGGTACCCATGACATGAACCTCGCGCGACAGGTACACGGCCTCGTCTATGGAATGAGTAACCAGCACGATCGTCTTATGTGTGCGCTCCCAGATGGCGAGCAAGCATTCACTCATCTCCTCGCGGGTAATAGCATCGAGCGCGCCGAAGGGTTCGTCCATGAGCAGCACTTCTGGATCGAGCGCCAGCGCGCGAGCGATCGCAACGCGCTGACGCATACCGCCGGACAGTTGTGATGGGCGCTTGTTTTCAGCACCCTCCAAGCCGACAAGTCGCAGCATGGCCGCCGCACGGTCCATGGCTTCGCCACGCTTTATGGTTTCATCGGCGGTCATCAACAGGAAGGCGGCGTTTTCGATCGCGTTCTTCCAAGGCAGCAGCGTTGCTTCC
Organism: Rhizomicrobium sp.; assembly: GCA_035517755.1. Taxonomy (GTDB): domain Bacteria; phylum Pseudomonadota; class Alphaproteobacteria; order Micropepsales; family Micropepsaceae; genus Rhizomicrobium. Next base: position 457 of record DATIYG010000116.1, read on the forward strand.
TGGAAGACGAGGCCGATGAGCTTCGCCTTCACAGCATTTTGCGGCGAAACGCCGGAAACGCGCATCTCACCTTCGGTCGGCGCAATGAGTCCAGCCATGACCTTTAGCAAAGTGCTTTTGCCGCAACCGGAGGGGCCGATTAGCGACACAAAGCTGCCTTTCGACACCGTCAGATTAATGTCGCTGAGAGCACGCTGGCGGTGCCCCTCTACGAAGAAATCAACGGCGATGCCGCGGGCGAAAATATGGGCAGCACCTGGATCCGCGGTAGCGGCAGGCGTGGCGGCTTTTGACGCAATGGTTTTCGCGACGGCAGCGTTCATGGCCTTCACGCTGATTTCGGCTTGTACGCGATAGCGTCCATTTCAATTTTGGTGTTAATGACGGCACGCGCCTCAACGGTGGTGCGGGCCAGCACCGCATCTTTGAAGTGCTCGGAAAACACCTTGTTATAGCGACCAAAATCTCGGGCGTCTTCAAGGTAGGTCGTTACCCTTACAACGTCGGCGAGCGTCGCTCCCTCCTCTGCAAGGATACGGCGGATCGATTCGATCGTGCCGGCAGTCTCCTCCTCAATGGTTCCGGACAGCATATTTCCGTTGGCATCCTTGGCGACCTGGCCGGATACAAAGATGAAATCGCCCGCGCGGACGGCCGGATGGAACGGCAAGTTCGGATTCTTTTTGCCGATCGGATACACATTCTTGCGGCTGTCGTCACTCATACCCCTGCTCTTTTTACTTTACGCCATTGCAACGGATTCGATCACGTCGACCCCGTTCACGCGATCGACGAGATAGATCAAGCCGCGGCCGTCGATGGTCACATCATTGGACGAAGCCCGATCGCTGCCAGGCGCCGGATCGGGCATGTAGTGACCTATTTCCTTCGGCGCAAACGGATCGGCATAATCGACGATGCGCAGCCCTTGCGCAAACCAAGCAAAAGGAACAACCGCGCCGGTGAAGCGCTCCGACGGCTGATGGCAGCCGGTCATCGCTGGCTGCGGGCTGCCATCCTTGTCGAGGCCAGGGACCTGGAAGGAAGAGATCGGGACCGGCAGTTGCTCTTGCGTGATGTCGTAGGTCCAAGCGAACGCTGGCGGCGCCGGCCACAGCTTGGCGACGTCTTCGTCCGCCACAATCATGATCTTCCGGCCTTTCAACGGCTGCGGCAACACCAAACACGTGTGGGTCGGATGCGGAAAGGTCGGGCTGGTGTTCATCTGTGAGACCAGCTTCGGCTTCGACATGTCGGAAATATCAAGAATGAAGAAGCCATGGTGCCAATAGCTCACATAAAGGCGATCGCCCTTGCGTAACGGATGATGGCATCGTGGTGGTACCCAATCGGCCCATGGGTATTGCTCGCCGCCCGCTTCCCACTGGCCGGGGATCCACCAACGGCCGACCTCGAGCGGCTTTGCCGGATTGGCAAGATCGAGAATCATGACGATGTTGCCGATAAACCCTTCCGCCGTTGGCGAGATGTAAGCGTAGCGGCCGTCAAAATCGAACCGATGCACGCCGCCGCCGACGGTGCGCCACTCTGTAATCAGCTTCGGTGTTGCAGGATTGGAGACGTCGTAGACGTCGATGCCACCGCCGACATCTGACCGGCTACCTTTCCCAAATTTTTCCTGGTTGATGATCATGATGTCGCCGAAAACGCGTACTTTGTGCGAGTGCCAGCCTTCACGCACATCGATCTTGGCGAGAGTTCTTGGCTTGCGGGGGTCAGCCACGTCGACAATGGTCGTACCGCTGGTCGGGCGCATATGGCCAATGTAGAGC
>DATIYG010000117.1:0-17776 GCA_035517755.1 Rhizomicrobium sp.
CAGCTTGAGCTACCTGACGCAGATGGCCGGGCTCACCGTACAGAACTTCGTATCGGCCGCTGCCGGCATTGTGCTTGCCATCGCATTCATCCGCGCCTTTGCGCGGCGCTCGATGAGCACGGTAGGGAATTTCTGGGTCGATCTCACCCGCTGCGTTCTCTATGTACTTCTCCCGCTGTCGATCGTGGTGGCGCTAGTCATGATCTGGCAGGGGCTGCCGCAGAATCTCGGCCACTATACCGACGCTGCGACCTTGGAAGGCGCCAAGCAGGTGATCGCGCAAGGGCCGGTCGCGTCGCAGCTTGCGATCAAGCAACTCGGTACCAACGGTGGCGGTTTCTTCAATGCCAATTCTGCGCATCCCTTTGAGAACCCCAACGCCATCACCAATCTACTCGAACTGTGGGCCATTCTCGCGATCAGCGCGGCGCTCACCTACACGTTCGGCAAAATGGTCGGCAATACGCGCCAGGGCTGGGCGATCTTTGCCGTCATGGGTGTGCTGTGGTTCGGGACGCAGACGGTCTGCTACTGGGCGGAGACGCAGCCGAGCGCCAAGCTGGCAGCGCTGCACATCGACCAGGCCCCGAGCGCACTGCAGGCCGGCGGCAACATGGAAGGCAAGGAGGTGCGCTTCGGCATCGCCAATTCCACGATCTGGGCGAACGCCACGACGGAAGCGTCCAACGGCTCGGTCAATTCCATGCACGACAGCTACACGCCGCTCGGCGGGCTGGTTCCCATCGTCAATATTCAGTTGGGTGAAATCATCTTCGGCGGCACCGGATCCGGTCTCTACGGCATGCTGCTGTTCGTCATCGTGGCGATGTTTGTCGCCGGTCTCATGGTTGGGCGAACACCGGAATATCTGGGCAAGAAACTCGAGGCGAAAGACGTGAAGATGTCCATGCTCGCCATCCTGGTTTCTCCGCTCTCCATCCTAGGCTTCACCGCGCTCGCTTGCGTGCTGCCGGTTGGGCTCGCGGGTCTCAACAATGCAGGCCCGCACGGTTTCAGCGAGATGCTGTATGCATACACTTCGGGTACCGGGAATAACGGCAGCGCCTTCGCTGGTCTGAGCGCCAACACACCATTTTACAACACGACAATCGGCTTCGCGATGCTAATGGGCCGCTTCCTTTGGATCGTGCCGATGATGGCGGTCGCAGGTTCGCTGGCCGCGAAGAAGATCGTGCCTGTTTCGGCGGGGACGTTCCCAACCACCGGAGCGCTGTTCGTCGGCCTTGTGATCGGGGTGATCCTGATCTTCGGCGGTCTCACCTATTTCCCGGCGCTGGCCGTCGGCCCGCTTGTCGAGCATTTCGCCATGCATGCCGGCAATCTTTATTGAGGTGTTTGAGCCATGAACATTGAAACCGTTCAACCCCTGGGCCTCGAGAAAGTCCGCAAGCGGATGCCGGTCTCCACCATGACCGACCCGGCGATCCTCGTGCCGGCGATCTGGGATTCGTTCAAGAAGCTCAATCCGCGGCACATGGCGGGCAATCCGGTGATGTTCTGCGTGGAAATTGTTGCAGCGCTGACGACCGTGCTGTTCCTGCGCGATCTCCTCAGCGGCGGCGGGCACCTGCTGTTCGCCTTCCAGATCAATCTCTGGCTCTGGTTCACGGTGGTGTTCGCGAACTTCGCCGAAGCGGTAGCGGAAGGCCGCGGCAAGGCGCAAGCGGCATCCTTGCGCAAGACGAAGACCGAGGCGGTTGCAAAGGTTCTCTATCCCGCAGGCCAAGGCTGGCATCCGGTCGCCGCGACCGAACTCAAGCCAGGCGACATTGTCATGGTCGAGGCTGGCGATCTCATTCCCAGCGACGGCGAAGTGATCGAAGGTGTGGCGTCTGTGAACGAAGCGGCGATCACGGGCGAATCCGCGCCGGTCATCCGCGAATCCGGCGGCGACCGCTCGGCAGTGACGGGCGGCACCCAGGTGATCTCCGACTGGATCAAGGTGAAAATCACGGCAGCCCAGGGCCACACCTTCCTCGACCGCATGATCTCGCTGGTCGAAGGCGCCGAACGGCAGAAGACGCCGAACGAAATCGCGCTCAACATCCTGCTCGCCGGCATGACGCTCATCTTCGTCTTTGCCGTCGCCACGATCCCGAGCTTCGCGGCGTATGCCGGCGGGAATATCGCCGTACTCATCCTGGTCGCGCTGTTCGTCACGCTGATCCCCACCACCATCGGCGCCCTGCTCTCCGCCATCGGCATCGCCGGCATGGACCGCCTGGTGCGGTTCAACGTGCTCGCCATGTCGGGCCGCGCCGTGGAAGCCGCCGGCGACGTCGACACCCTGCTACTCGACAAGACCGGCACCATCACGCTCGGCAATCGCCAGGCGACCGAATTCCTGCCGATTCCCGGTGTCGACGAGTTCGAGCTTGCCAAGGCGGCACAACTTGCCTCGCTTTCGGACGAGACTCCGGAAGGCCGCTCCATCGTGGTCCTGGCGAAGGAGAAATACGGCCTTCGCGCGCACGACATGAGCGCGCTGCACGCGCACTTCATTCCGTTTTCGGCGCAGACGCGCATCAGCGGCGTGGATCTGGAAGGCTCGGCGATCCGCAAAGGCGCCGTCGATGCCGTTCTCTCCTACGTCAATTCGACCAGCGGCGGCATGCGGGCGGCGAGCGCGGATCCGGCCGAGGCGGCGCTTCAGACGATCGGGGCGAGTACCGCCCAGTCGCTGCTCGCGCTCTCGGAGCGCATCGCCAAGAGCGGCGGCACCCCCCTTGCCGTCGCGAAAGATGGCAAAGTGCTTGGCGTCATTCACCTCAAGGACGTCGTCAAAGGCGGCATCCGCGAGCGCTTCGCGGCCCTGCGCAAGATGGGCATCCGCACGGTGATGATCACCGGCGACAATCCGCTGACAGCGGCTGCCATTGCCGCGGAATCCGGCGTCGACGATTTCCTCGCTCAGGCGACCCCCGAGACCAAGCTCAAGCTCATCCGCGACGAGCAGGCGCAAGGCAAGCTGGTCGCCATGTGCGGCGACGGCACCAACGACGCCCCTGCCCTCGCACAGGCCGATGTCGGCGTGGCGATGAACACCGGCACCATGGCGGCGCGCGAGGCGGGCAACATGGTCGATCTCGACAGCGATCCGACCAAGCTCATCGAGATCGTGGAGATCGGCAAGCAGCTGCTCATGACCCGTGGCGCGCTGACGACGTTCTCCATCGCCAACGACGTGGCGAAGTATTTCGCCATTATTCCGGCGATGTTCGTCGCGTTCTATCCCCAGCTGCAGGCTCTCAACATCATGGGCCTGCATTCCCCGCAGAGCGCCATTCTGTCTGCGATCATCTTCAATGCGCTGATCATTATTGCCCTCATTCCGCTGGCGCTGAAGGGCGTCGCCTATCGCGCCGTAGGTGCCGCGAGCCTGCTGCGCCGCAATCTCCTGGTCTACGGCCTCGGCGGCATCGCGGTTCCATTCATCGGCATCAAGCTGATCGACATGCTGGTCAGCTCCATCGGTCTTGCGTGAGGACACTCCCATGTTGAAGCAAATCTGGCCCGCCTTTGCGATGATCGTCCTGATGACGCTCATCACCGGCATCGTCTACCCGCTCGGAATGACCGGGCTTGCGCAGGTGCTGTTCCCGCACCAGGCCAACGGCAGCCTGATCACCCAGAACGGCAAGGTGATCGGCTCCGAGCTGATCGGACAGAATTTCGCCAGCGCGAAATATTTCCACGGCCGTCCCTCCGCTGCCGGCAATGGTTATGACGCCGCGAACTCGTCGGGCTCCAACCTTGGACCGACCTCGAAGAAACTGATCGACCGCATTAAGGGCGATTCGGCCAAGCTCCATGCCGAGAACCCGAATGCGCCCGTGCCGGTCGATCTGGTCACGAGTTCGGCGAGCGGCCTCGATCCGGATATCACGCCGGCGGCCGCCTACTTCCAAGTGCCGCGCGTGGCCAAGGCGCGTGGCCTTGCGGAATCCCAACTTCGCCAATTGGTTGAGCAGCATATCGAAGGCCGCACCTTCGGCCTGATCGGCGAGCCGCATGTCAATGTGCTGAAGCTCAACATGGCGCTGGATGCGTTGAAGTCTGGAAAGGCCTAACATCGGCCTGCATGGCAGATGATCGCTCCGATTCCAGCCACAGGCCTTCACCGGAAGCACTGCTTCGTGAGGCGTCCCGGGAAGGGCGCGGCCGGCTAAAGGTCTTTCTGGGGGCGGCACCTGGCGTCGGCAAGACGTATGAAATGCTCACCCAGGCGCGGCAGAGGAAGCTGGAAGGCGTCGACGTTGTCATCGGCGTCGTCGAAACCCATCGGCGTGTCGAGACCGATCTCCTCACCAAGGGACTTGAGGCCGTCCCGAAGAAGCGGATGGCCTACAAGGGCCGCGTGCTGGCCGAAATGGATCTCGATGCCATCCTCCAGCGCAAGCCCAAGCTCGTGCTGGTGGACGAGCTGGCGCACACCAATGTCGAAGGCAGCCGCCATCCCAAGCGCTACATGGATGTCGAGGAGCTGCTCGGCGCAGGCATCGACGTCTATACGACGCTGAACGTCCAGCATCTCGAAAGCCTGAACGATGTCGTGGCCAAGATCACGCATGTGCGGGTGAACGAGACGGTGCCGGATTCGATTCTGGACCGCGCCGACGATGTCGAGCTGGTCGATCTCACGCCGGAAGACCTGCTGCAGCGGTTGAAAGAGGGAAAGGTCTATCTGGCGGAAACGGCGGAGCGTGCGCGCCAGCATTATTTCATGCCCGGCAATCTCACCGCCCTGCGTGAGCTGGCCCTGCGCCGCACGGCGCAGCGTGTCGACGACCAGATGGTCAACTACATGCGCGCGCATGCCATCCAGGGGCCGTGGGAAGCGGGAGAGCGCGTGCTCGTATGCATCAGCGCGCGGCCAGGGGCTGCGGCGCTTGTGCGTTACGCGCGGCGGCTGGCGGACCGCTTGCGCGCCTCCTGGTGCGCGATCTACGTGGAAACATCGGAGTCGCGGCGCCTGAGCGAAACCGAACGTGACCGCGTGGCGGAAGCGCTGCGCCTCGCAGAACGGCTGGGCGGCATGGCGATCACGGTGCCGGCTTCGTCGGTTGCCGACGGTGTGCTTCGTTACGCACACGAGAACAACTTCACGCACATCGTCACATCGACGGCGCAGCGTTCCTGGTGGTCCGAAGTCTTCAGGGGTTCTGCGACGCACGAGATCATCCGGCACGCCGGCGACATCAGTGTTCATGTCGTGCCGGACCAGCTTACGCGCGCCATGAAGGGGACAACAGCGGCGCCACGCCTCGAGCTTCCGGAAACGGGAAGTGGCCTCGATGTCCGCGCCTATGCCGGAAGCCTTGGAATGGTCGTCGTGGCACTCCTGGTTGGGCAGCTGCTGCGCAGTTTTGGCATTACCAATGTGGCGCTTGTTTTCCTGACGGCGGTGCTGGTCAGCGCAATCACGTACGGGTTGTGGCCGTCCCTGTTCGCGTGCCTCGCGGCATCGCTCGCATACAATTTCTTCTTCATGCCGCCGCTCTACACCTTCACGATCGCCGATCCGGACAATGTCGTTGCGCTGTTCTTCTTCGCAGTGATTGCGCTGATCGCGAGCTATCTGTCTGCCCGCGTCCGCGCACAGGCCATCGCGACCCGCGAGCGCGCCGCAATGACCGACAATCTCTACCTCTTCAGCCGCAAGCTCGCCGGCGTGTTCACGCTGGACGACCTTCTGTGGGCCACATCGTTCCAGATCGCCCAGATGCTGAAGGTGCGCGTGGTGATCCTTTTGCCGGAAGCCGACAGCATCGCGTTGCGTGCCGGCTATCCGCCGGAGGATACGCTCGACGATGCCGACATGGCGGCTGCGAAATGGGTGTGGCAGCACGGCACGCCGGCGGGACGCGGCGCCGACACTCTGCCGGGCGCCAAGCGGCTGTTCCTCCCGATGCGCACCGGGCGCGGAACCATCGGCGTGATCGGGCTGGATTCCGATCGGCCGGGACCATTGCTCGCACCCGACCAGCGACGGCTGTTCGATGCGCTGGGCGATCAGGCGGCGCTGGCGATCGAACGCATCAATCTCGCCGCCGACATCGATCGCGCGCGCATGGCCGCGGAAACCGAACGCCTGCGCGGCGCATTGCTCACGTCCATCTCGCACGATCTGCGGACGCCGCTCGCGGGCATCCTCGGCTCCGCCACGGCTCTGAAAAGCGACGGCGCTTCGCTTGGTCCGGACGCCCGGGAGGAACTTATCAGCACCATCCAGGAGGAAGCCGAACGGCTCAACCGCTTCATCACCAACCTCCTGGATATGACTCGGCTGGAGTCCGGCGCCCTGGCGCCCCGCCTGGACAACATCGACTTGAGCGATGTGATCGGCAGCGCCTTGCGTCGTGCCGGCAAGGTGCTGGCACACCACAATGTCGAAGTCGCGATCTCGCCCGCCGTTCCACCGCTGGATCTCGATCCCGTGCTGCTGGAGCAGGTGCTGTTCAACCTGCTCGACAATGCCGCGAAGTACGCGCCCGCCGGGAGCAAAGTGCGCATCACCGCAGCACTGAAGGACAATCACGTTCAGATCGAGATTGCCGACGAAGGCGACGGCATTCCGGAAGGCGATCTGGAGCGCATCTTCGACAAATTCTATCGCGTGTATGCTGCCGACAGCAAAACCGGGACCGGGCTTGGTCTCGCCATCTGCCGTGGGTTCGTGGAGGCGATGGGAGGCACGATTCACGCATCGAACAGGACTGACCGGCGCGGCGCGCTGTTCACCATCATTCTGCCCGCGCCGCTGCAACCGGCGCAGGAACGCGCGGCATGACGCAGCTTCCGCCCATGCGCATTCTCGTGGTCGACGACGAGCCGCCGATCCGTCGCTTTCTGCGCACCAGCCTGGCTGCGCGAGGCTACTCCGTTCTCGAAGCGGCTGACGGACAGGAGGCGCTGAACCTCTTCCGCCGCAATGCTGTCGATCTGATCGTTCTCGATCTTGGCCTGCCGGGCACCGACGGCTTCGGCGTGATCCGGCAAATCCGGGAGCAAGGGTCCAACGTACCGATTGTCATTCTCTCGGCGCGCAATGACGAGGCGGGAAAGGTCAAAGCGCTCGACCTCGGTGCCGACGATTTCGTCACCAAGCCGTTCGGCATGGACGAACTTCTCGCCCGCATCCGCGCAGCGCTGCGCCATCGGTTGCAGCAGGAGGGTGAACGGCCCGTCTTCAGGAGCGGCGATCTGTCGGTCGATCTCGTCCGGCGCCTCGTCACCGTGCGCGGCGAAGACGTTAAACTGTCGCCGCGCGAATATGATCTGTTGCGCCTGCTGGTGGCCCACGCCGGCAAAGTGCTCACTCACAAATACATCTTGCGCGAAGTCTGGGGCACGGAATCCGATGTTCAGTATCTGCGCATGTATATCCGCGCGTTGCGCCAGAAGATCGAGGCAAATCCGGAACAGCCGGCGCTCATCCTGACCGAACAGGGCGTCGGCTATCGCCTTCGCGCGCCGGACTAAGTCGCGCAGCCGGGCAACTTGACAAGAAGGGCGCCCGGGCCGTTTCAGCCCCGGGCACCCATGTGAGTTGATACGTCGCCTAGTGAATATGGCTGAGCAGAGCAGCCTTGCCGATCCGGCGCCGACGGGCCGCTGCCATCAGCAGCAGCTTGCCGAGCTCGTGATCATCGTCGTCATCATGCTCGTCGTCTTCGTAGCCGATCTCATCGTCTTCATGATGTCTGTGGGCCACGATGCCGGCGAGAACCCGGCGCGCACGACGGCGAGCGGCGGCGAGCAGGAGCAGCTTGCCGAGCTCGTGATCATCGTCGTCCTCGTCGTCATCGATATCTTCCCTGCTGTGCCTGCGCGCAGCCGCGATACCGATGAGCGCCCGGCGATGGCGACGACGGCGGGCAGCCGCCAGCAACAGAAGCCGGCCGAGATGCGCATCGTCGCCCTCGTCCTCGTCTTCGTCCTCGATGTCGTCGGACTCGCGCATTTTCCTGGCGATGGCCAGCCCGCCGATCTTGCGTCTGCGGCTGATGCGGCGTGCCACCGCCAGCTTGGCGAGGCCTTCGCCGCCTTTATGCAGATGAGAATGTTCGCGCATGTTGTGCCTTTCCTGCCTTGTTGCGCCCCTTCGCGCTGTCTTCACGGTTTGCGGCTTGTGAACGTTCGCTGTCAGGCGCCCTGCGCGCCATTGTGGTGTGCGACCACGGCCTGACGGACGACGCCACGCCGCAAGGCGCTCCTCAGAACAGTGCGGCGAACGCCGGCACGCAGGACATGTTCTCCGGCGCTCTCCGGTTCGCTCCGCTGTCCGTGTGACTTCGACTCTGCGAAATGATCATCGCTAATGGCGTCTTCGAAGCCGTCCTGGACACCGGCCGCATAGGCCGCTTCGATCAGCTCGCTGAAATCGTCCAGATCGTTGTCGCCGGCGAGTGTCGTAAATTCGACATCGGAGACGGGACGCCGCTGGCCGCTTGCCGCAAGGTGCTCGATCTTCGTGATCTCGCCGTTGGACGCATGCAGAGTGATCACCAGCTGCCTGAACGGCGTTCTTGCCTTTTGTTTCGTCGCTTTCGATGGCCTTTTTTTCGCCACCGTTTTTCGTCGCGCCATGACATCACTCCAATCGCATTTCCCGCGTGACCTAATCGGGAATGCGCGGAGACAAGTCGATTAGATCAAGGTCCAACGGACTGTAACGTTCGCGTCACGCAGTGGATGCGCAGATGAAGTGGCGCAGCTTTCAATCGGTCGCGGGCATGAAGTGCAGGTCGCGGTAGTCGAAGCTGAAATCGGCGAGCGGCGACACCGGCCACATTTCGATCTTTGCGACCTTCCCTTTCGTCACGTCGAACTTCACGTAAGCCGCTTCGATCGTCTTGTCGGTCCAGGGCAGCTTGAACGTGTCGTCCGCGACGTGCTCCAGCGGGCCTTCCATGTTGGGCGTCTTGTCGAAATGCATCCACAGTTTGCCGTCGCGCGAGGAAACGGTCGCAGTGCCGTACCAGTCGTCGCGATAGACGCGCGCGTAGGATGCAAGTGGCAGCGACATCTTGTTGTTGGGATGGATTTGCTCCGGCTGCCCCTTCATCGCCTTGGCGCCGCCGGCCATCATGGTATCGACCAGCTTCTTCAGATTCTCGTTCCAGTGCTGATCGGGAATGCCGAGATAGTGGTCGACGACGTGGAAGGCCACGGCGCGGCGCGCGGCGCCGTCTTCCGAGTTGATCATCACCGCTACGCCGACATTCTTTTCCGGAATGAGATAGAGCGCGGCCACCGCGCCCAGCACGGCGCCGGTGTGCTCGATGATGGTATGGCCGTGATAATTCTCGATGAACCAGCCCAGGCCATAGTCCTGGAACGGCGGCGACAGAGCCGCCATCACCGCGGACGCCGCGGGCCCGAACGAATCCGGCGACACCACGACCAGCGGTTTCCACATCTCCTTCGATTGCGCTTCGCTGAAGATGCGCTTGCCGCCCGGCGCCTGTCCGTGGCCGAGCTGCACGGCGATCCAGTTCGCCATGTCGACGGCGCTGGCGTTGATGGCACCGGCCGGTGCGGAGGCGCCGCCCTCCAGCCCATGCTTGAGGATTCCTTGCGGACCCATCCCGCGGATCGGGCCGGTCGTGCGGGCATGCAGCGCAATGCCGTTCTTCGCATCGATGTGATAGGCCGTCGTCGCATCGGCCATGCCGGCGGGCTTGAGGATGTGGTTTTCGACGAAATGCTCCCATGTCTCGCCGGAAACCGATTCCACCAGCGCACCCGCCACGATGTAGAGGATGTTGTCGTAGGCGAAGGTCTCGCGGAATCCCGTCACCGGCTTCAGGTAGCGCAGGGCGTGCACGATGTCGGCGCGTGAGCGCGTGGTGGATGGAACGATAAGGAGATCGCCCTCGCCCAGGCCGAGGCCGCTGCGATGCGTGAGCAGATCGCGAATGGTCATGTGCTCGGTGGCGTACGGATCGTACATGCGGAAGCCGGGCAGCTTGTCGACCACCCGGTCCGTCCATTTCAGCTTGCCCTGATCGACCAAAATGGCCAGCGCGGCGGATGTGAACGCTTTCGTTTCCGAGCCGATGGGGAATGCCGTGTGCTCATCCACCTTGGCATTGGTGGCGATGGAGCGGACGCCGTAACCCTTCGTCACCACCGGCTTGCCGTTCTCGACGATGGCGACCGTCATCCCCGGCGGCCCGAATATCTTCATCGACTGCGCGACGAAGGCATCCAGATCGGCCGGCGGCGCGGCATTCGCCGTGGAAAGGCCAAGCGCCAGGATGGCCGCTGTTGCGGCGGACATGAGAAGGCGGTTCATCGTTCGCGGCCTCAGATGTTCACGTTGAAGTTGGCAAGGCCGTAATCGAGGATCGCCCAGATGCCGTAGAGGCCGGCCAGCGCGAGCACCAGGTCCCCGATGCGCACCAGCAATCCGCCAGGCCCGCGCAGCGCGCGCAGGATTCCGTTGGCAATCATGGCAAGCCCGCCGAGGATCGCCAGCACACCGATGACGTAAAGCAGCATCATCCACGGTCCCATTTTGTCTTCCAGCAGCAGCGCCTCATCCACCTGCAGGACTGTGAGCAGCGTGATCCAGCCGCCGATCATCGCCAGGAACAGCAGCGCGCCAACTCGCGAGCCGAGACGCAGCCGCGCCTGTTGCGGCGTCATCTCCAGCGGACGCCCGAAGCGGCGGCGCGTGATCCACCCGCCGAACCAGATGGCAACCGTGAGCGCGCAGACGGCGATCGCGCCGAGGCCGAACAGCTTGAGATTGCCCAGCGTCTCGAGTCCATGCACGCGCTGGAGCACTTCCACGGGAATGAAATCGTCCGACGTGAAGTAGTCGATGTTGCCGTCCTTGTCGGTGACGAATTTCAGATGCGTCTGACCATCGACCTCACGATAGGTGAGCGGGCCGACATTGCGCCACTTCTTGGGCGCGCCGCTGAGATCCTTCAACAGATCGACGGTGAGCGTCTTGTCGGGCTGCTCGACGACCTGGTTCTGGCCCAGCTGGAACAGCAGGCGGAGCGCAGAATCTTTCCGCCGGCTGGCAACGTAGTAGCCGACGACGCGCGCATTATCCTTGTCGGGATCGGCGACCGTCTTCTCAACCGGCGGCGTGAACGGGAAGTAGCGGTCCAGGAACATGCGGAAGATGTTGACGCGCACGGGTTCGACGGCGCCTTCCTTGCCGGCGCTGTTGAACGACATGAAGATTCCGACATTGGCATCGAGGATGAGATGCAGGTCGCTGTGGAACACTTCCGTGTCGCCGCCATGGCCGATGATGCTGTGGCCGTTGCGGTTCTCCTGGTAGAAGCCGAGATCGAATCCGTTGAGGCCCGGCGCGAGCGTGAAGTTGAGCGAGTGCATCTGCTTCACGGTCTCGGGCTTCAGGATGCGGGCGCCGTTGTATTCGCCACCATTGAGGTGCGCGATCATGAACTTCGCCATGTCGGTCGCGGTCGAGGCGAGCGCACCGGCGGGGGCGGCTTCCACGATTTCATAATCCGCGGGCTTGGGATCGGACGCCTGCTTGTAACCGCTCGCCATGTCCCCTTGCAGATCCTTCGGCAGCGGCTGCGAGAACGACGAATGGTCCATGCCGAGCGGCTTCAGGATGTGGTTGGCGATGTACTGATCGAACGGCTCGCCCGAAACGCGCTGCACGATGTAGCCGGCGATCGTCGTGGCGTAGTTCGAGTAGGCCACATATTTCCCCGGCGGAAAGATGCGCTCCGGCATGTGCTTCACGAGATAATCGTGCAGGGGAAAGAGCTCAGACGGCTTGGCGATGAACAGCTGACCCAGCGTCTCCTCGAAGCCGGCCGTGTGCGTCATGATGTTGCGAAGCGTGATCGGCTTGCCGAACTTCTCCGGGATCTTGAAGTCCAGATATTTGTTCACGTCGGTATCGAGATCGAGCTTGCCCTGCTCGACCTGCTGCATGACGGCCGTCCACGTGAAGAGTTTGGAGATCGATCCCGGGCGGAACATCGTCACGTCGGGAACCACCGGCCTGCGTGTCTTCAGATCGGCATAGCCGTAGCCCTGCGCGAAGAGGAGCTTGCCGTCCTTCACGACGGAAATGGTTGCACCGGCAATGTCGCCGCGCTGGATGGCATAGGGCACCATGCCGTCGAAGAAAGTGCGCAGGTCTTCTTCCGTCAGCCCGTGCGGTTCGAGCTTTGCGGCCGGAGGGGCCTGCGGCGTGACGGATGCCGGTGCCGGTGTGGCCGTGGACGGCAAAGGTGCAGGACCCGTAGATGGCGGCGCCGCAATGGCCATCGTTGCCGTAATTGCTGCCGCCAATGCCAAACCAACCGTCACAAACTTCTTCGCACCCATCGCCTCAGCCTTTCCTGTAATCGGTAATCAAGATGCCGCACGAAGGTGCGGTGACATCTGCGCAGAACCCCAGCCGTCCGTCGTGCAGATGATATCGCCGTCCCGATATGTGACGGAAGGCGCGCGGTCGCGCGCCAGGAACATGGCTCCGTCCATATCGACAAAATCGCAAAGCTGGCCGACCAGCGCGCCGGGCATCATGGCGAGCGACGTGCCTTCCATGCATCCGACCATCGGCCGCATGCCGGCGGCGCGGATCGCCCGCACCATCAGCAACGCCTCCGTCAGCCCGCCGCATTTGTCGAGCTTGATGCTGACGATCTCGAACCGGCCTTTCGCCTTCGCGATGTCGGCCAGACCCTGGACACTTTCATCCGCCGCCAACGGTATGGGCGATCGGAAACCATCGAGCTGCGCTTCCTGCCCGATCGGGATGGGCTGCTCGATCAATCCAACCTTTGCTTCGACGAGCGCCGGCATCAGGGCTTCCAGCGAGGCGCGCGAAAAGGCCTGATTGGCGTCGACGCCGATCCATGCGTTCGGCCGCGCGCAGCGAACGGCGGCAACGCGAGCGGCATCGTCTTCGCCGGTCAATTTCATCTTGATGCGCGAAGCCGGTGCGTAGCTGCGCGCGACCTCTGCCATCGCCTCGGGCGTATCGGCGCCGATCGTATAGGTCGTCGGCAGCGGCCCGAGTGCGGGCAGCCCCGCGGACTGCCAGGCGGGCGTGCGGTTGAGTTTCGCTTCGAGATCCCACAAGGCACAGTCGACGGCGTTGCGCGCTCCGCCCGCCGGCATGCGCTCGCGGAGGCCGTTGCGATCGATGCCGCGCTCGATATCGGCGCGCGCGGCTTCGATCTGATCGCGCATCGTTTCCGGCGTTTCGCGGCGATAGTAGACGCCGGCCGCTTCGCCCATCCCGGTGATGCCGCGTTCACTGAGCGACACCACCACGACATCCGATTGCGTGAACTCATAGCCGGCAATACGGAAGGGCGCCTTCAGCGGCCAATGCTCGATGGCGATCTTGAGCGAACGCATCACATCCTTCGTATCAGAACGATTTGTCCACGCTGAAACCGATCGTCCGCGGCTGCGAGATTGTCCCCTGAAACGCGTATGGCGTGCCCAGGAAGACCGCCGTGGCCAGACTGCTGCCGCGCAGGTACAGATCGTTCGTCACGTTGCGCGCGTAGATCTGCATCCGCAAACTGTCGTCCGAGATACCGATGTGCAGATCGAGCTGGTTGTAGGCCGGATCAAGGAATGCGGTGGGCACCTTGTCGCCAAATAGATCAAGCGCGAAGGATCCCTGCACACCCGACCATTGGTCCCCACCGTGACGGAAGCCCGCTCCTGCATCCAGGTTCCACCCATCACCAAGCGGCATCGTGTAGGTTGCCGTCAGTGACCACGTCCAGCGTGGCACGTAGAGAAGCCGTGCGCCGCTCGGTGCGTTGAGCGAGGGAATCGGATCGGTGATCGTTGCGTCGATGTATGCGAGATTGGCGCCCAGCAACAAACCGTCGATGGGTTCATAGTTCCCGTTGAAGTTCACACCCTTGCTGTGCGCTCCACCGCCGTTTCCGTTCACGGTGCAAGGACACGCCGGGAAGAAGACGGGAACCTGGATATTGGACCAATCTATGTAGAAGACGGAAACATCCGCCAGGGCTTTGCCATCCAGGAAGATCGATTTGAGTCCCGCCTCATAATCGATAAGCGTCGATGCGTTGTAGAATTTCGCCGCGCCCGTCACGCCAAGAGGAAGGGCATTGGGCGCGCCGGGCTGAAAACCCTTGGCGATGCGCACATAGACCATGTCATTTGGCGCGAAGTGGTAGCTCGGATTGATATCCCACGTGAGCACGTCCTGGTGGCTCAGGCCTTTTGGAAACGCCTCAACGCCGCCAACCAGCAAGCCGCCAAGCTGCTGGAGATAAGTCTGATTGTTGTGCGAGTAGCGCGCACCGCCCGCGAGATCGAGCGTATCGGTGATGTGCCAGGTCGCGTTCGCAAAGGCCGCGTATTCAAGATAGGACGAATCCAGCGTGGCGAACTCGAGCGGATTGATGGGCGGTGGAAACAGCTGGCCGGGCGCAGAGAAGACCTGGAACGTTTGCCGTTGTGTCGTCACTTCGTGCGTGAAGTAGCCGCCAACGAGCCAATCGACCGGTCCGCCCTGATCCGAAGTAAGCCGGAGTTCCTGCGTGAACTTGGCAACGCGGGGCGTTTCGGGAAAATTCACGAAAATCGAGCTCGGCAAACCGATAAGCGGCGCAATCGGCCGAAAGGCGGCCGTTTCGTCCCCAAGCACCGTCGTACGGATCAGCTGATAGCTCGACGCCGACGTAAGATTCGCCCAGCCGAAATCATATTTGCCCGTCAGGTCGTAGAGCAGGAGGTCGATGTTGGTCTTCTCCGGCAGATAAGAATTGTTGGAGAGTGTCCCGCCTCCGGGAAACGGCTTGTGGGTCACCGGATCGTAGGAGACCCTGTCGCTGTTGTGCTGCAAGACCTGCTGATCCAGGACCGTCGCCTCGATCGACAGTTTCGACATGGGCTCCCACAAGAGGGATATCCTGCCGCCGACCTGGTAGGCGCCATTGTTGTCCTTCGCGCCGGTCGCGATATCGTTGATGTAGCCGGGAGTGTAGCGCTGATAGATCGAGCCGCGCAGGGCAAGCGTATCGCTGATCGGAAGGTTTGCCATGCCGCGCACTTGCTCGCCCGCGCCGCCGCCGTTCTGAATCCCCAACACGTCGCCGCCAACTTCGGCGGAGAACTTGGTCAGGTCAGGCGGCGTAAGCACATACTTGATGACGCCCGACATGGAGTTCGCACCGTAGAGCGTACCTTGGGGACCGCCCAGAACTTCGACGCGCTCGATATCGTACGGCATGACGTCGGGCGTTATGATTTGTGCTGCCACGAAGCCACTGCTGCTGCCCATCGGCGTTTCGTCGAGGTACACGCGCGCAGCCGTGGTCGATGCGGTCGGCGGAACGCCGTCGAGCGTTACGAATTCCAAGCCTGCGGAACCGAAGGGCTGGATGTTCAGTCCGGGAATATAACCTTCCATATCCTGCAGCGAAGTGGCGTGCATGTTGGCCAGTTCTTCGCCGGTGAGAACACCCACCGACGCCGGCACATCCTGAATGTTCTGACTGCGCTTCTCGGCCGTTACGGTTACGGTCTCGATCCCGCTGCCGGCGCTCTGCGCGAAGGCAGGTAGCGTGGCTGCCGCAAGCGAAATTGATCCGAGCAGCGCGCTCCGGCGCAGCATACGTGACGTCATCTTGGCCCCCTGCAGACTCGCGTGACACGAAAATATGACGGCGATTTTCTAATCCCGCAACATGTTTTCTGGGCGGAAAATCTCGACAAGTGCGGCAAATGCACCTAGTGTGCTCCGCGGGAGACACACATGGCTGCAAAGCGTCCGGCGATCGCGGAGAAGGTCGAGAGCAAGCGCGAAGCGCGCCCCGGTGTCGCGTTGCGCGCGCTCAGGATGCAGCGGGGCTGGACGCTCGCCGAAGTGAGCAAGCGCACCGATTTGCCGATCTCCACGCTCTCCAAGATCGAAAACGACAAGATGTCGTTGAGCTACGACAAGCTGGCGCGGCTCAGCACGGGACTGGGCGTGGATATCTCGCAGCTGTTCATGCCGCAGATCGTGGGCATGGCGAATGGCATGGTGAACGGCCGCCGCAGCGTCACCCGAGCAGGCCAGGGCCAGGCGATCGAGACAGACAATTACTGGCATTTGTATCCGGCGGCGGATTTCCTGAACAAGCGATTCGTGCCGGTCATCGCCGAGCTGCGCGCACGCACGCTGGAAGAATTCGGCGACATGATCCGCCACACAGGTGAAGAATACGCGTTCATCCTGGAAGGGACCGTGGAGTTTCACACCGAACTTTACGCTCCGCTCACGCTGCATCAGGGCGATTCGCTCTACTTCGACAGCGGAATGGGGCATGCATACCTTGCGGCCGGGCCGGGGCCCTGCCGAGTGCTTTCCATCTGTTCGGGACCGGAATCGCACATCATGGAAGTCGCCCGCCGCGACAGGACTTCAAAAGCAAAGCCGCGCAAGCGCAAATGATCGCGACCGCGGTTTTCTGATTGAGAAAAAAACTTTCCTCAAGTATGTCTGACTAAACCGCGCGTCTCGCGCGCGATCGCCCGAGGAACGCAAGCCGCTGCCGATGACGGAGACAGGATTCGACATCGTCGTCATCGGGGCCGGCATCGCCGGCGCGTCCGTCGCTGCCGAACTGGCGCGGACCCACAGGGTCGCCCTGCTCGAGCGCGAGGACTTGCCGGGCTATCATTCGACCGGGCGCTCGGCGGCCCTGTTCTCGGAGATCTACGGCAACGAACCGGTTCGGGCTCTGTCGCGCGCCAGCCGCGATTTCTTCTTCAACACGCCGGATGGTTTTTCACCGTCACCGCTCGTGAAACCGCGCGGATCGCTGCACATCGCCGCCCCGGCGCAGCTGTCGATCCTGAAGGGCTTCGCCGCCAGTCCCGATGTCGAAGCGTCCGTTCGCATGGTTTCGGCAGAAGAAGCCTTGCGTCTCTGCCCTATTCTGAGGCGGGAGTGCGTGGCGGCCGCAGTGATCGAAGACGACGCAGCCGACGTCGACGTGAACGCGCTGCATCAGGGTTACCTGAGGCAATTCCAGGCGCTCGGCGGAACGCTTGTGCTCAATGCGTTTGTCCAGACCTTGCGGCACGACAAGCAGGGATGGCGCATCGAAACGGAGCGCGATGTGTTTTCCGCCGGCATCGTCGTGAATGCGGCGGGGGCGTGGGCTGATAGTGTTGCGTCAATGGCTGGCGCACAGCCGCTCAAAATCCAGCCGTGCCGCCGCACGGCGATCCTCGTGGAGCTTCCCGCCGGCGTTACGCCCGACGCCTGGCCGATGGTGATCGACATCGAGGAAGCCTTCTATATGAAGCCGGATGCCGGGTTGCTGCTCGTGTCGCCGGCGGATGAGACGCCCGTCGCGCCATCCGACGTCCAGCCCGAAGAGCTTGATGTCGCCATTGCGGTCGATCGCATCGAAACTGCGACCACGCTTCAGGTGAAGCGCATCCGCAAGCGTTGGGCGGGATTGCGCTCTTTTGCACCGGACCGTTCGCCAGTGATTGGATTCGATCCGTCCGTGCCGGGGTTCTTCTGGCTCGCCGGACAGGGCGGCTACGGCATCCAGACCGCACCTGCCGCCTCGCAACTTGCCAGTGCGCTGCTCCGCGGCGAGATGCCCGCCGCGAGCGACGATCTCATTGCGCAGCTCTCGCCTTCCCGGTTCGCACAAGCTCCGGCGCGCCGGAGCCGCGCGTGAACGTGGAGGCACAGCCAGGCGAATTCGAGCGGCTGCAGGCGAAAACCTGGCTCGGCCATCCGCGC
>DATIYG010000118.1:0-4225 GCA_035517755.1 Rhizomicrobium sp.
GCCGATGCCGCCGAGCTTGCGGTGGCCGTAGGCATCCTCGGGCCCGGTTTCGACGATCTCCCCACCCTTCATCACGGCACCTTCCGACACGCACACAATGGCGTAGTGCGAAGGATTGCTGGCACGATCTTTTTTCACCAACTCCGCCAGATGCTGGATGTCGAACGGCACTTCGGCGATGAGCGTGCGATCGGCATCGGCAAGATAGCCGGAGATCAATGCCGTCTCGCCGGAGTTGCGACCAAACAGCTCCACCACGGCAAGGCGCTCGTGGCTTCCGGCCGGCGTGCGCAGCGCTTCGATCATCTCCAGTGAACGCGACACGGCGGTGGAGAATCCCATGCAGTAATCTGTCCCGAACACGTCGTTGTCCATCGTCTTGGGCAGCGCCATGACGCGGAACTTCTCCTGATGCAGCCGCGCGGCATAGGACAGCGTGTCGTCGCCGCCGATGGCAAACAAGGCGTCCATCTTGAGCGAGTCGAGCACGCGCAGCACGTGCGGTGTGGCGTCGACGAGGCCCTTGTCGTTGGCTTTGAGTTTGCCTTGCAGGAAATCCGGCAGGTCCTTCGCCTTGACCTTCGCCGGATTGGTGCGTGAAGAGTGCAGGAACGTGCCACCGGTGCGGTCGATGCGGCGCACAGCCTCGGCGTCAAGCGGCAACAGATGTTGCGCGGCGCTCTCTTCGGCGTGATCGGGATTGAACTTCAGCGGTCCGGCCCAGCCGCGCTTGAAGCCGACGACTTCCCAGCCGCGCGACAAGGCTGATCGCGTGATCGCCTTGATACAGGGATTGAGTCCCGGAACGTCGCCGCCGCCTGTCAGAACACCGATGCGCATGTCGTCTTATCCCAGTTTCGGTTCGAGCTTCTTGCAGGCGTCGATCAGTCCGCGCACGGAATCCGCGGACTTGGCGAGCGCCGCGTACTCGCCATCGGTCAACTTCAGCTCGACGATCTTCTCCGTGCCCTTGTCGCCGATCACCACCGGCACGCCGACATAGAGATCCTTGATGCCGTAAGGCCCGTTCACATACGCCGCGCACGGCAGCACGCGCTTCTTGTCCTTGAGGTAGCTCTCCGCCATCAGCACGGCGGCCGTTGCCGGTGCATAGAACGCCGAGCCGGTCTTCAACAGGGCGATGACTTCGGCGCCGCCGTCGCGCGTGCGCTGCGTGATGGCGTCGAGGCGTTCCTGCTTGATCCAGCCCATGCGCACGAGCTCGGGCAGCGGAATGCCCGCCACCGTCGAGAAGCGCGGCATCGGCACCATCGTGTCGCCGTGACCGCCGAGCACAAAGGCTGTCACGTCCTCGACCGACACGTTCATCTCTTCTGCCAGGAAGTGGCGGAAGCGCGCCGAGTCGAGCACGCCTGCCATGCCGACGATCTTGTTGTGCGGAACGCCCGAGAACTGGCGCAGCGCCCACACCATCGCGTCCAGCGGATTGGTGATGCAGATGACGAACGCATTCGGTGCGTGGGCCTTGATGCCGTCGCCGACCGCTGCCATCACTTTTAGGTTGATCCCGAGGAGATCGTCTCGGCTCATGCCTGGCTTGCGCGCCACGCCGGCCGTCACGATCACCACATCGCTGCCGGCGATGTCGGCATAGGATTGCGTGCCCTTCAGCCGCACGTCGTAGCCTTCGATCGGTCCGGCCTGCGAAAGATCGAGGCTCTTGCCCTGCGGCAGCCCTTCCACGATGTCGAAGAGAACGACGTCGCCCAGTTCCTTCAGCGCGACGAGATGGGCGAGCGTGCCGCCGATCTGTCCGCCGCCAATGAGCGCGATTTTCCTGCGAGCCATGAGTTTTCCTTGTCTGGAGCCGGGGGGTTGTTAGCGCGCAAGCCCCCGCCCCGCAAGGCGGCCCGGAATCCCGGCAAACTAGCTTTTGTAGCGGCCGCCCTGGGTGACGCGGGCTTGGAATTCCTCGGTCGTGTTGGTCTTGGGATAAGGCTCGCCGGGAACCGCGACGCCAAGAAAATTGCACAGCGGCGTCCAGCCTTGCGAGCCTTCGAACACCAGCAGGCGTTCCGGTGCAATTGTCCGTCGCACCGCCGCATTGTGGCGGCGATAGACGGCGATGACGTTGTCGCGGCTGAGATCGTTGCCGAACAGCTTCTCCACCACGAGATGGCGCGCCATGCGCAGCTGCGCGGGAAAGCGCGCGGTCTCGGGATCGACGCTGAGGCGCTCGAGGATCGTGTTCGTCACGCTTTCGAACCACGCATTCTCTTCGCGCTCGGTGAGAATGATCATGGCGCTCGGGTTGGCAGCCGCCAGCTCGCGCCAGAAATACGAAACCGGCAGATCGACCGCCGAGCGGTAACCCGCCAGCACGGTATCGAAATCGTGCGCGCGGCCATCGGTCAGCGCGTGCCAGGCTTCGGCGTGGGCGGGGTGCTCGAACACTTCGGCCATGTGGTAGCACGGCCCGAAGCCCAGCGTTTCCAGCGCGAGCTTCAGTGAATGTGTGCCGGTGCGCCCGAGACCGGCGCCGATGACGTCGAGCTTCATGGGGTATGCTGGTAGCGCCGGGAGCGCGTTCCTGCAAGGCAACTACTTCGGAAATGCAGCCTTGATTGTTGAAACCATCTGATCCTCCGGAATACGCGCGAGCTCCGCGAAGCTCTTGCCGGAGTCGAGCAGGCGCCCCATCACGATCCAGGCCGCGCAATACATCTCGCGATGCATCCCGGTGTTGCCGTCGCCGAAGGTGTACTTCATGGCGATCTCGCGGCCCTGCTTGTCGAGATCCGCGCGGATGCCAGCCAGCACCGCGTCCTTGTTGGCGTAGCAACGCTTCAACCAGCCGCGATCCTCCGGCATTTCCGTGTAGGCCTCTTCCGGCAATCCCGGATAGACCTTCTGCGACACGCGCATTGCCAAACCTTCGAGGAACATGCCTTCGCCGATCGGCGCGCCGAAACTGTTCTGCACATGCGCTAGCTGGAAGTGCACGGTGTGGGCAAGCTCATGGGCGAGCACAGTGCGCAGCGACACGTTCTCCACTTCCATCATGACGGTCGGCGGCGCGCCGCCCATGGACGGGATGCTGTAGGCGTTGTTGTCGAAATTGCCGACGAAGAGCACGAGTTTGGTGTGGATCGGCACGTCCTTGGTCTTGAACAGCGCGTTGATCTTGTCGAACGCGTCTTGCGCATCGGCTTTGGCCTGCGCAGTCAGATCCGGCAATTTTGGCAACAGCGCGGGATAACGGTCCCAGGCGGCATCCAGCATCTTGCGCGCCATGGCCTGGCCTTCCGGACCCGGAGGAACCGCGGCATAGCCGTAATCCTTTTGCCACAGGGCGAAGCGCGCATCCGCGTCGATCGGCTTTGCTGTCGCTTCCGCGTAGAAGGCTTCGAACTTCGGCACGCGATCCACGATTTCGAGCGTGTGCGAAGCATCTGCCGCAACCGCGGCACTCGACGTGACAACGCACGCACCAAGCAACGCCGCGATCCGGTTCATCGCAAGCTCCTCCTCCGCCGACCGTTGTTAGGTAGGCGCGGGTTGCGGCCCGTCAAGGCAGGACGGTCAGAGGATTCCCCGCTGGCGCGCGCGGTGTGCGATCCACGCGAAGGGAATGCAGAGCAGAATCATGCCGATGGCGACGTACCCGCCCTTGTGGTTCGCCAGCGTGAACAGGATCACGAGCGAGGCATCGAGAATGGGCGGAATGGCCGGAAGCACGGGATAGCCGAAAGACCGGAACGGCCGTGGCAGCTGCGGTTCCTTCCGGCGCAGCACCCAGTAGGCGACATCGATGAAGAATCCGCTGGTCGCGTTCAAGGTGGCGATCAAACCGAACACGAGTGCGAACTTGCCTGTCGCCGCCAGCAATAGCGTTCCAACCGCGGTCAGCAGATATGCGATGGTCGGGCTGCCGCCGGCATTCACGTTGGTGAAGACGTTCGGCAAAAGCCGGTCGCGGCTCAGCGCATAGAGAATGCGCGGCGCCGTCATGATGCAGGCATTCGAACAGCTTGCCACGGTGATCATGGCGGTGACCGCGAACAGGATTGCCGGAACTGATCCGCCGAGCCGCGACAGCGCGATGGTGAAAGGCAGTGGTGAACTCGCCACCGTCTGCGGTCCCAGCGCATGCAGCAGCGCCCAGTTCACGCCGATGTAGAGAAAAGCCGTCAGCGCGATGCCGTAGAACATGGCGCGCGGGATGGTGCGGCCGGGATCGGAATCCTCGCCAGCAAAAGCGAGT
>DATIYG010000119.1:0-4549 GCA_035517755.1 Rhizomicrobium sp.
CTGAACGAAGTGTTCATTCCGCTGTTCCGCCAGCAGTTCCCGGAGATCGTCGATTTCTGGCTGCCGCCGGAAGGCTGCTCCTATCGCATCGCCGTCGTGTCGATGAAGAAGGCCTATCCCGGACACGCCAAGCGCGTGATGATGGCCGTGTGGTCGTACCTGCGCCAGTTCATGTACACGAAGTGGGTCATCGTGGTGGATGACGACATCGATGCACGCAACTGGAAGGATGTGATGTGGGCCGTCTCCACGCGCATGGACCCGGCGCGCGACATCACCATCGTCGAAGGGACGCCGATCGACTATCTCGACTTCGCCTCGCCCGAATCGGGCCTTGGGTCCAAGATCGGGTTGGACGCCACCAACAAGCTGCCGCCCGAAACGCACCGCGAATGGGGCCGCCTCATCCGCATGGACGACGCGATCGTCCGCACCGTGACGGAGAAGTGGCCCCGCCTCGGCCTGCCGGGCTCGGGCAAGCCCGTCTGGAAGTGATTACACCCCCGTAACCGCTTGACCCGGGCCGCCCTTTGCCCTTCACATGCGGCCCTCACCCGAGGGGGACTCCATGCTGATCTTTGAATCGTCCTACTACGCTTTTGGCTTTTACACCGCGCTCAACGCGCTGATCCTACTGGTTCTCGGCATGCTGGTCGTCCGCGCTCGCGTGAAGACGCAGACCGACATCGGCGATGGCGGCAAGCCGGACATGGCAGGTCCGCTGCGGGCTCACGGCAACAATGCCGAGTACACCCCGATGGCCCTTCTTTTGATGTGGGGCCTCACGCTGCCGACCTTCGGGGCTTCGATCTGGATCATTCATGCCATCGGCGGCACGCTGACGCTTGGCCGGATCATCCACGCGATCGGCCTGTCGCGGTCCGTTGGTCCTTCGCCCATGCGCTTCATCGGCATGATCCTCACCTGGCTGTCTTATGTGATCGGGATCGTTATGCTCCTCTGGTATGTTTTCACCACGGGTGCGCCAACGGTATCCTAGATCGGTGAAGCCGGAACAAAACCAACAGGCAATCCTCGAACAGCTTCTCAGGGCGGCGCGCGCCACCGGCGCCGACGCGGCCGATGCGCTGATCGTCGGCAACGTGTCGGCAAGCGTGTCGTACCGACTGGGAAAGCTGGAGGATGTGGAGCGGTCGGAGTCTTCCGACCTGGGCTTGCGCGTGTTCGTGGGCCAGCGCGTGGCGTTCGTATCGTCGACGGATTTCTCGGCGCGCGGATTGTCCGCGTTGCCGGAGCGTGCGGTCGCCATGGCACGCCTGGCGCCGGAAGACAGATTCGCTTGCCTTGCCGCACCGGAACTGCTGGCGAAGTCCATCCCCGACCTCGACATCGAAGATGCGTCCGAACCGGCCGCCGAAATTCTGGTGGAGCGCGCCCGCACGGTCGAGGAAGCAGCGATGGCCGTGCCCGGCATCACCAACTCCGAAGGCGGCGGCGCGGGTTTCAGCCGCTCGGCAATTGCGCTTGCGACCACGAACGGATTCTTCGGCCGCTATGCCGCGACCAGCCACAGCGTCGGCGTCGCCGTGCTTGCAGGCGAAGGCACGGCGATGGAGCGTGACCATGACAGCGCCAGCGCCCGCCACGGCCGTGATCTCGAATCCGCCGAAGTCGTGGGGCGCCGAGCCGGCGAACGCACTGTGGCGCGCCTCAATCCGCGCAAGATGAAATCGCAATCGGTGCCGGTCGTTTACGACCGCCGGCTTTCCGCCGGACTGGTCAGCCATTTTGCCGGCGCGATCTCCGGCGCATCCATCGCGCGCGGCGTGAGCTTTCTCAAGGACCGGATGAACGATCAGGTGTTCGCCTCCGGTATCAACATCATCGACGATCCGCATCGCGCTCGGGGATTACGTTCGAAGCCGTTCGACGGCGAAGGCGTCGCCAACAGGCGCACAGCGCTGATCGAGAATGGTGTGCTGAAGACGTGGCTGCTGGATTGCGCCAGTGCGCGCCAATTGGGATTGACAACCACAGGCCATGCGGCACGAGGCACTGGCGGCCCGCCCTCGCCCTCCGCCACCAACCTCTATATCGAAGCCGGTTCTGTATCGGCCGACGAACTGATGTCCGATATCCGCGAAGGCTTCTACATCACCGATCTCATCGGCCAGGGCGTTAATCCGGTGACCGGCGACTACAGCCGCGGCGCGGCCGGCTTCTGGATCGAGAATGGCAAGCGGGCTTATCCCGTTGCCGGCATCACGATCGCAGGCAACCTGAAAGACATGTATCGCGCGCTCACGCCGGCGAACGATCTCGAATTCCGCTACGGCGTGAACGCGCCGACATGCCGCGTGGAGGGCATGACGGTTGCCGGATCCTGATGCCGACCTGACGCTGATCGAGGAAGCGGTTCGGGACGCAGGCGCCATCGCGCGGAAATTCTACAAAGGCTCTTACCGCAAGTGGGACAAAGGCAAGGGCCAGCCCGTCACCGAATGCGATCTTGCCGTCGACGAATTCCTCGCACAGCGACTGCTTGGCGCACGGCGCGACTACGGCTGGCTCTCCGAAGAAACGGAGGACGATCCCGCACGCCTTCGCGCCGAACGCGTGTTCGTGGTCGATCCCATCGATGGCACGGTCGCGTTCCTCAAGGGCCGTCCGTATTTCACCATCTGCGCCGCTGTCGTGCACGACGGACGTTCTGTTGTCGGCGCGGTCTACAATCCGATCACGGGCGAAAGCTTCACGGCGATTCGCGGGCAAGGCGCGAAGCTGAACGGCAAACCCATCCATGTCAGTCAGCGCACCGAACTTGAAGGTGCGCGCATCCTGGGGCCCAAGACCACGTTCGAGCATCACGCCTGGAAAGGCGCGCCGGAAGTCGACTGGCCGCCGATGCATGTCGAGACGCGCAATTCCGTCGCCTATCGCCTCGCGCTCACTGCCTGCGGCAGCTTCGATGCGACCATCGCACTCTCGGCCAAGCATGACTGGGACCTTGCCGCCGGCGACCTGATCGTGCAGGAGGCGGGCGGCCGCGTGACGACACACACCGGCACCGCGATACGCTATAATGGTGCGTCGCCGGTGCAGCCGTCGGTCGTCGCGGCGGGACCGGCGTTGCACGAGACCATCGTCTCGCTTGTCAAGAATTTGAAACTTCCAGCCGCGTGATTGGAACATGCCCGAGCATCAACCGAAACAGCTTCTCCATCTCGTGTTCGGCGGCGAGCTCGTCTCGCCCACCAAGATGGAGTTCAAGGACCTGTCGAAGGTCCATGTCGTCGGGATTTATCCGAACTACAAGGCGGCGCATGCGGCCTGGCGCGCCGCCGCGCAGGCGACCGTCGACAATGCGCATATGCGCTATTTTGTCGTGCATCTGCACCGGCTGCTCGAGCCGGAAGAGCCCCGAAAGTCTTAACGCTTCGGGTTGCCTGCCCTCGCCCATCCTCGGCCGCCGTGCTAGACCGACCGGGCCCATGAGCCTTTCCGACAAGAACCCAGCCGCAAGGCGGCACGCGCGCGACTCCAGCCTTCCGGCGGGCGCGAAGCCGCTCGGGGATTTCGCCATCATCAGGCGCCTCTTGCGCGATTATCTGGGCAGCCAGGGGGTCGCGCTTGGCATCGCGGTGGTCTGCATGATCGTGACCGCCAGCACCAACGGCGCGCTGGCCGCCATCCTCGATCCCGCGATCAAGAAGATCTTCATCCAGAAGGTCCCGCACATGCTGGTGACCATTCCGCTGGAGATCATGGCCATCGTGATCCTGCGCGCGGTCTCCGGCTTCGGCGAGCAGTACTTCACCGGCGCGACGGCCGAACGTATCGTGGCAGCGGTGCAGCGCGACATGTTCAAGGCGCAGATCCGGCTCGACCTCGGATCGATGAACGCGATCCATTCCGGCGAGATGATCTCCAAATTCCTCTACGACGCGACCTTGCTCCGCAACTCCATCACGCGCGGCGTGGTCGGGCTCGGCCGCGAGATCGTGACCCTGATCGTGCTGCTAATCGTCATGTTCCTGAAGGACTGGCAGCTGACTCTGATCTCGCTGACCTTGCTGCCTGTGGTGGCGTGGGTGGTGCAGATTATCGGCCGCTCACTGCGAAAATCCTCGCGGCGCGGAATGGAAGAGACTGCCGTTCTGTCGCGCGCACTCTCGGAGGCGCTGGCCGGACGCCGCGTCATCAAGGCCTACAATCTGGAAGATCACGCAGCCGACATCGCCTATGGCCGCATCGCCGGGCGCCTGAAGTATATTCTGAAGGCCGTGCGCTCGCGCGCGGCTTCGGTGCCGGCGACCGACCTGATCGGCGGCATCGCAGCGGCCATCACGGTCGCGTTCGCCGGATGGCAGGCAATCCACGGCCACCTGCCGATCAACAGATTCGTGTCGTTTGTGGCGGCCATGCTCATCGCGCAGCAGCCGGTGCGCAATCTGAGCCAACTGATGGCGATTTCGAACGAAGGCCTCTCCGCCGCCAACCGTCTGTTCGCGGTGATCGACGCGAAACCCACCATCGTGGACCAGCCTATGGCGCCGGCACTGCATGTGGCAGCACCGCCGTTCAGCGG
>DATIYG010000120.1:0-6246 GCA_035517755.1 Rhizomicrobium sp.
TTGCCTGAAAGCTCCAATGTTCCTTCGCCGGGACTCAGGGCGACTTTAATCAACGTTCCGTCCGGCAGCGGCGAAAGCATCTCGACGTAACATCCGCCGAGCGAAATGTCCGTAATCTTCCCGGCCATTTCCACCGAATCGCCCACGACGGTCACGCGCGCCTCGATGCGGCAGTGATGCCGCGCAAACTGGCGGCGTTCCTTGCCGGTCCAGTTCCGCTGGGGACCGTCGTAGGCCGGCGCAGGCGCCTCCGGAATCGGCAGGGGACGCGCGGGATGCGCCGGATCGTAGGTATCCGGCTCCCATTCTTTCGGTGGAACGCCCCAGATGTATTTGCCCATTTCGAGGCAGCGCACGCCGACACGGTCCGCATTCGCTTTCCCACTCTGGCCGACCCAGACAACGCGAAACAGGGCTTTCTCGGTGCGGCATTCGATTTCAACCTTCGATCCGGCAGCGACCACGTCGGTGAGCCCTTTAAGGGTGGCTCCGGAGAAGCTGATGTCGATTGTTTTGGTGATGAACTGGAAACGCACGCCGCGCAAGTCCACACCGCGGACGATGACCGGGAAAGAAATGGCGATGCGCTGTTCGCTGCGGCGCCCCATCGAAACTCCA
Organism: Rhizomicrobium sp.; assembly: GCA_035517755.1. GTDB lineage: Bacteria > Pseudomonadota > Alphaproteobacteria > Micropepsales > Micropepsaceae > Rhizomicrobium. The sequence continues at coordinate 619 of DATIYG010000120.1, forward strand.
CACCCAAGCGCCTAGTGAAACGCAACCGCCTGACTCCGAGAGGTGAATCCAGATTAGAAGCTGTTCCGGGGCGGGTCAAGCACGACTACCAGCGTGATTTCAGGCCAGCAACTAACGGACGAGCCTGCCTATTCGGATTCCTGCTGCGTCTTGAAATGCGCCTCGAGCGCCTCGCAGTACTTGTGCTCGGCCTCGAGTTCCGCCTGCAACTTCTTGACCAGCAGTTCCAGGCGCCGCACTTCGTTGCGCAGCTTCTGAACCTCCGCCGGCGGCGCGGCCGCCGGGGCTGGCGCCACCGGCACAGCAGGACGTGGTGACGGCACTTGCGCTGCAACGGCAGGCTTTTGAGCCGGCGGCGCGGCGAAAGGATTCGCTGCGGGGCGCGGAGGGGCAGGAGCGGCAGCCTGGGCAGGCGCTGGGGGCGGCCCGAACAATCCGGACAATGCGGGCGGCGCGGGCTTGGGGGCGTCGGCCGCCTCGTGCGCGGACGTGTCCGCGGAAACGGTGCGCGGCGATTTCGGATTCAGCAGGTTCTTCACACGCGCGATCAGATCCTGCGGCTGAAACGGCTTGCGGATCAGTTCGTCGGCGCGCACGGCCATGGCCTTCTCCGCCACATCCCGGTTGACGACCCCGGACATGAGGATCACGGGCGTGGCGCCGAAGCGCTCATGCTGCTTGATGAACTGGCAGACCTCGTAGCCGTCCTTGTCCGGCATGATCACGTCGGTGATCACGGCGTTAGGAGCGGCCGCGTCAAATTGCGCGATGGCCGTCGCGGCGTCCGGGCAGGTCACCACCTGGATATTTTCCTTCCGGAAGGCGATCTTGATCACCTCGCGCATGGTGGCGCTGTCGTCGATGAAATACACCGTGGGAACTGCCGCGGCGGTGAGGGTTCCGGATTCGCTCATGACGGCTCCTTCTCTGCGTGGTCGTGCTCGTTCTCGGCCGCTGCGGGCGGCTCTTCGCTCTCGCGCTGGTCCTCGTCGAACTCGCGCATGGCGTCCAAAAGCAGATCGGTGGCGGAGCGCAGCACGGTGCGTTGCGAGGCCGTCGCGCCGTAAATGAATTTGTAGACTCCGGAAGGCGCGCCCTGGCAGGTCTTCACGATCTGCGTCACGGCCTCATCGCCGAACAGCGAATCGGTCTCGGCGTGGACGATGTCGCCGCCTTCGAAGAAGATGATGCCGTCCGTATCGTGCGCGTTGATGTGCAGCGCGCCGGTTTGATGCGCCTGGCCCAGCATCTGGATCACGCCGGGGAGGTCGAGATGCGACAGGCTGCCGCTTAGCGCGGTTTCGGCGCTCGAAAGCATCTGTGTGGGCTGAAAACCGATCTGGCGGCTCAGCAGGAAGCTGCGAATGTGCGCGGCGATATCACCGGGCGCGAGGCGGCGGTCGACGTAGTCGTCGCAACCCGCGCGATACGCTTCCATGAGCGCCTGGTCTCCGCCGGTGCCGACGGCGATCAGCGGGATCGCCGCGGTCTTGGGATCGGCACGCAGGATCGGGGACATTTCGTAAGCGCCCATCTCGCGAAGATTCGTGGCGCAGACGATCGCGGCCGGCGTGTTCCATTCGAGCATGGTCAGCGCGTAGGCCGCCTGCGCGCTCTGAACGACTTCGAAGCCTACCTGCTGCAGCGCGTCGGTGAGGCGCTTTACGAAATACACGTTGCTGTCGATCAGCAGGATGCGCGGATTGGCCGGCGCGTTCATCGGCTCGCCTCCGAATCCTGCGGCGTCGAGTCGCCCGTCGAGAACGCATCGAGATTCAGCACGTCGACGGACTCCTCACCCACCGTGAGCGTTCCCGCGACATAAGCGGGCCGATCCATCGCCGGAGGCTGCATGTCGCCGCTCACGAGTTCGCATTCGCCGTTCACGGGGATCGCGCCGAGCTCGCTCGCGCCGCCGATGGTGCGGTTCGCGATCAGATAGAACCTGTGCGACAAGGGCGACTTGCCGCCGAGCACCGGCTCGGTATCGATCACCGGCACGATGCGCCCGCGGCGCACGATCACGCCCGCGAGCAGCGGCGTCCTGTGCGGAAATGCGTGCAAGCGCACCGGCGGAGCGAGCTCCGCGACCTGCGCCGCAGGCAACGCGATGCGCCGATGGCCGATCTGAAGCAGCACGAAAGAATTCTCCCGGGCCGCTTCACCGATGATTCCGAGGGAGCTCACGCCTGCACCGCCTCGGCGTCGCGTCGCGCGGCCTCGGATTGCGCGCGGTCGAGCTGCTGAAATTCCCCCGGAGTGAGAAACCCTCGCGGCTCGACAACCGGAATTACGGAATCGTCGAGATAGGCGAGGCCGCGATACCAGCGGCGATCGTCCCCGGCGAACGCCTGCGGCAGCGGATAGACGCCCGAGATTTCCGCCATGCGGTCGATGCGATCGACCAGCAACGCCGCGCGAAACCGGCGCAGGATCATCACCAGGGCGGGCCGGCTGACGGGCAGGCCGAAATGCATGCCGGCATTCACCACGTAATAGGTGCGGCCGCTGCGCTCAATGGTGTGGCGCACTTTCGGCACTTCAGGATGCTGGATCTCGTTGGCGGCGCCGGCGATGCTGTCCGTGCTGCGGATTTCATGGACCGAGTCGGCAGCCACGGCGAACATCTGGTTGGCCACAATGAAGAGCACGACCGTTTCGGAACGGCGGCCGCGGCGCGACGCCTGCCCGCTGGCGTTTGCTTCTTCGCCGAGTCTCGTCGCTGAAGTCATCGCGTGGCCACCGGAATCAGCTTGCAGAGTTTCGCGACACGCTTTTCGATCGCGCTGGCGATGCTCTCGAGCGGGAGAACCTCATCGACCGCGCCGGTTGCAATCGCCTCAGCGGGCATGCCGAAAATCATGGAGGTCGCTTCGTCCTGCGCGAGCACGTAGCCGCCCGCGGCTTTGATCATGCGCACGCCCTTGGCTGCGTCGCTGCCCATGCCGGTGAGGACCACGGCAGTCGCCATGGCGCGCGCGTAGGCCGCGATGGTGTCGAATGCGACGTCAGCGCAGGGACGATAGCCCTCGATGCGCTCGCCGGCATCGAGCGAAATCTTTCCGCTGAAGGAAAGCTTCAGGTGGTGGGACCCCGGGCAGAGATAGATCTGGCCGGTCTGCGGCGTTTCGTTGTGCTCCGCTTCCTTCACCGGCAGCGCGGAGACTTCGGAAAGCTGCGCGACGAACTGCTTCGTGAACGCCGGCGGCATGTGCAGGATAAGGAAGACGGCCGCGGGCAGATCCTTCGAAAGGCCGGAGACAAGCTTCGTGACCGCGGCGGGGCCGCCGGTGGAGGCGGCAATCGCGACCATGGGAATCTTCCCGCCGTTTGGCCCCGCGGACGGGGTCATGCCCGCGAATTCGGTGGCGCCCGCAACCGGGGCCGCCGGCATGCTGATTTTCGAGCGCGTGGCGGTGCGCACGACGCGCACTTTCGCGGCGAGCTTGAGCTTGCGCGTCAGCTCCTCGCGGACGCTTTTCATGTCGAGGTCGATGCCGCTCGACGGTTTGGGGACGAAATCGATGGCGCCGAGCTCGAGCGCCTTCAAAGTGCTCGCGGCGCCCTCGCGCGATTCCGAACTGACGATCACGATCGGCCGCGGATGCTGCGTCATGATCAGCTCGGTGGCCTGCAGGCCGTCGACGTGAGGCATGTTGATGTCCATGGTGATCACGTCGGGCCGCAGCGATTCCGCGAGCGCCACGCCGTCGCGGCCGTCGCGCCCCTGGCCCACCACTTCCATCTGCGGGTCGGCGTTGATGATCTCCTGAAGCACCTTGCACATGAAGGCGGAGTCATCCACCACGAGCACGCGGATCTTCTTGTTGGCCGCCGCTGCTGTCATATCAATCCTGCGCCGTTCCATGCAGAGAGGGCACGCCGCCCGTGACGGGCCGTCCCTGCTGCACGTCGGAGCCGATCAGGCTCTCGACTGTGGCGATCAACTGATCTTCCTGCACCGGCTTGGTGAGGAAGCCGGATGCGCCTTCCTTCATGGCGCGGTCGCGATGCTTCGCGCCGGCTCGCGAGGTGACCACCAGCACGGGAATCTTGCGCGTCACGGGACTCTGCCGCAGATGCGCCATCAGCTCGTAGCCGTTCATGCGCGGCATTTCGAGGTCAGTGACAACCAGATGACAGCCCACCTGCGCCACCAATTCGGAAGCTTCCAGCCCGTCGGAAGCGAGCTTTACGCGATAGCCGGCCTTTTCGAGCATGCGGCCCACAAACTTGCGGACGCTGATCGAATCGTCGGCAACCACCACCACGCGGTCGTTTTCGATGGCATCCACCGCTTCGGCGGGAATGCTGCCGGCGGCAACCGCGGCGGCTCCCGGAGCGAACACGCGGGCGGCCGGCGATGACGCGGGCAGGGCGTGGCGCTCGGCGGTATCCGCGTTGATCAAGCGGTTGAGATCGATCAGCAAAATCAGGCTGCCGTCGGAAGCGATGGTCGTGCCGGGGAAAAGCTTCACGCGGCGGAGGTAGTTGCCGAGGTTCTTGATGACGATTTCGTCTTTGCCGAGCACTTCCTCCACCACCACACCCACGTGGCGGCCTGCAACCTTCACGATGACCATGTGGAAGTAACCGTTCAGAGGCTCGAGGGTCGGCAGCGCGAGTTGCAGGTCGAGTCGCACCACTTCGGTGACCTCGCCGCGCACGCGCGTCAGCAGCTTGCCGCCCACGTCTTCGATTTCCTCCGGCTTGAGCCGGCGAATCTCCTCGACGACTGCCAGCGGGAACGCGAAGACCGACGTGCCGCAGCGAATGAAGAGCGCCTGCGAAATGATCAGCGTGAGCGGCAGCTTCACCGTGAAGCACGCGCCGCGACCGGTTTCCGAGCGCACTTCGATTTCGCCGTTCAGCGCGTGTACGTTGGAGCGGACTACGTCGAGGCCCACGCCGCGACCGGCCAGCTCGGATGTGGACGATGCGGTCGAGAATCCGGGGCGGAACAGGCATTCGCGCAGCTCGCGCTCGCCGAGTTCCGACGCTGAGATGGATGTCATTTCGCCGGAGTCGACGAGCTTTTGACGGATGCTTTCGTAGTTGATGCCGCGCCCGTCGTCTTCGACCTCGATGAAAATGTGATTTCCGCGGTGGTACGCGCGTACGGCCACGCGGCCCTTTTCCGGTTTGCCCGCGCGGCGGCGCGCATCGGCGCCTTCGATGCCGTGCGCCACTGCGTTGCGCACCAGATGAATCAGCGGATCGGAAACGTGCTGGACGATGTTGTTGTCGAGCTCGGTCTCGGCGCCTTCGAGGACCAGTTCGACCGGCTTTCCGGCTGCTTTCACCGCGTCGCGCACGCTGCGCGAAACGCGCGTATAGAGGTTGCCGATCGGCACCATGCGCGCGGCGGTGATTTCGTCCTGCAAGTGGTGCGCGAGCTTGGTGAACTCGTCGATATCAGAATCGACGCGGCCCATGAAGCCTTCGAGCTGGGTGAGCACCTCGGTCACGTCGGCGGAAATCTCCGTTAGCGAGCGCGACAGAATGTTGACGTCGTCGTAGCGGTCCATCTCGAGCTCGCTGAACTCGAGCAGATCGTTCGTGGTGATCGGCGACAGGGCGCCAGCGGCCGGGCGCAGCGTGTCCTTCGGCATCTGCTGCCCGGAAGGC
>DATIYG010000121.1:0-2453 GCA_035517755.1 Rhizomicrobium sp.
CCGTCGAGCAGAGCACCAGAGCGCGGATGGATTTGAGACGCATGCTTACCCCCTTGCGAAATCGAGGCCGCGACCCTCGCACCAACCGGCGCCGGATGACAAGCGAGCCGGCTGCTCCATAGTCCCGCTCACGAAATTGTGGGGATCCCGGATGAAGCTCAGTGCCCGCAACCAGATCAAGGGCAAGGTTGTCGAGGTCCGCAAGGGCACGACAACGGCCCATGTCCGCATCGACATCGGTGGCGGGAACGCGATTGTGTCCGCGATCACCAATGAGGCAGTGGACGATCTTGGCCTGAAGGTTGGCGATGCCGCCGTCGCCGTGATCAAGGCCTCGGACATGATGGTCGGCAAATGATCCGCGCCGCCGGTCTCGCGCTTGCTCTTATCCTTGCCGCTCCGGTCGCACTGGCGGACGAAGCCAAACCTGCAGCGGCGCCAGGCGGAGCCCAGGCGATTTCGCTTACGGGCGTCAAGGCGCCTGCCGAACTCTGGATCGAGTCGCTGAAGAAACTGCCCGCCGTAACGGTTGCCGTCTCGCAGCAGACCGATCGTGGTCCGGTCAACGCGCGCTTCACGGGCGCGTTGCTGTGGACAGTCCTCGATTCAGCCGGATGGGTGAACGGAGCGGAGAAGAACAGCTACCTTCGCCACACCATTTTCGCCACCGGCAAGGACGGTTACGTGGCCGCGCTTTCCGAAGGCGAGATCGATCCCAGGTTGGAAGGCAAGCAGGTCATCCTCGCCTATGAAAAGGATGGCCAGCTACTCGATTCCCCGCGCCTCGTTGTGCCCGGCGATGCGCATGCGTCCCGCTCGGTACACGACGTCGTTTCAATCGAGGTTCGATGAGTCTCGCGAGGTCGGATCCGCCGACGATTGCCGCAATAGCAATCGCCGCCATGTGCATCGTCACCGCCGATCACGAAGCGATCGGCCATGGCGCCGCCTGCATTTCGCAAGGCGGCCACATCAATCTCGTGACGTCGGTCTATTTCGACTCTTCCGTCAAGCGCGGAATCGTGGCCGCGGGTGGACCGATCGGCAATCTCATTGGTGCATTCATCGCCTGGCTGCTGTTCCAGATGACACCAGCACGGCTGGCGCGATTGCGCTTGCTGCTTTTGTTGATCACCTCGTTCGGCATGTTCTGGGAAGCGGGCTATCTGCTGAAGGCGATGATTGCAGCGAACGGCGACTCGTTTTTCGCCATGCGCGGACTGTTCGGTCAGCCGGACACATGGTGGCGTGCGGTTGGAGTTGTGTTTGGTCTTGCGCTCTACCTTCTCGGCATTCGTGTCACGCTAGGCTCGGCGCAGGGACTCGCGCCTTCGGTTCTGCGAACGGCGTGGATCGCGGCCGCGATCGCAGCCGCGTTGGCAACGCTGGCCTATGCACCTGGGCGCGTCGAAGCCCTGCAGCAGGCGGCGCTGGAAATCGGAGCGGCTTCCATCCCGCTGCTCTTCATCAGCTGGAGGCTCGCCGACCGGGCATCCACAGCCGCATGGCAGATCACGCGCAGCGTGGGGTGGATTGCCGGGTGCGCCATCCTCTATATCGGCTTCATTGCCACGCTCGGCCACGGGATCACATGACGCGCTCGCCTGACGAAACAAGACTGTTCGACATCATCCGCACACGCTCGTTCAAGCGTGGGCACTTCAAGCTCGCGTCGGGGCGGGAGAGCGAACTCTACTTCAACCTGAAGCCGACCATGATGGCGCCGGCCGGCGCGCTCCTCTCCGCGCGTGCGTTGCTGGTGCGCATCTGGCCCGAGAAGCCTGACTATGTCGGCGGACTCGAGATGGGTGCGGTGCCTGTCATCGCGGCCCTCGCGGCGCTGAGCGAAGCGGAAGGCAGGCCGGTGAAAACCTTCTTCGTGCGCAAGCAGCCCAAGGGTCACGGCACGATGGATCTGATCGAGGGACTTGCGCCGGACGAAACACTGGATGGCAAGCGTGTGCTCGTGGTGGACGACGTGGCGACCAGCGGCGGCTCCATTCTGAAGGCGGCGGATGCGGTGACGGCGTTGGGTGCGAAGGTGGACGCCGGCCTTGTCATCATCGACCGCGAGGAAGGCGGCACGGAAGCGCTTGCGCCACGCGGCATCCGGCTTCTCTCCGTCTTCAAAGGCCGCGAATTCCTGACATAGGTTCACGCGGAGACGCGGAGAAGTTCTAGCAGAAAAGCGGACCGCGAATGACCCGTTTGGCGCGCGAGGGCGCGTCGGCAATGTCTTCGGAGGAATGGCAGTTGAATCTGTCCTCCTCTGCGTCTCCGCGCCTCCGCGTGCAAATCCTTCTCTTCAGGCTATGATCGGAATAGCGAAGTCGGGAGGACACGATGCTCAAGGTTCATCATCTCAACAATTCGCGGTCGCAACGGATTTTGTGGCTGCTCGAGGAATTGGGCGCGCCCTACGAAATCGTGCACTACCAGCGGCTCAGTCCCAT
>DATIYG010000122.1:0-11377 GCA_035517755.1 Rhizomicrobium sp.
CCGGCGCGTCCGGCGATCTGGCCGATCTCCTCCGGCTTCAGTCCGCGCACGCCGATGCCGTCGAACTTCTCCAGCGCGGAGAACGCGACATGGTCGACATCCATGTTGATGCCCATGCCGATGGCATCCGTCGCCACGAGGAAATCGACATCGCCGGACTGGTAGAGCGCCACCTGCGCGTTGCGTGTGCGCGGCGATAGCGCGCCAAGCACCACCGCCGCGCCGCCGCGCTGGCGCCGCACCAGTTCGGCCAGGCTGTAAACATCGTCGGCGGAGAACGCCACGATCGCCGAACGGCGTGGCAGGCGCGTGAGCTTCTTCGATCCGGTGTAGGCAAGATCGGAAAACCGCGGCCGCGTGATGAAATGGGCCTCCGGCACGAAGCGCTGGATGGCGCCGCGCATGGTCTCTGCGCCGAGGAAGATGGTTTCCTCTTCGCCGCGCGCGTTCAGCAACCGGTCGGTGAACACATGGCCGCGCTCGGGATCGGCGCAGAGCTGGATCTCGTCCACCGCTACGAATGCCGGCGTGAGATCGAGCGGCATCGCCTCGACCGTGCAGACGAAATACTTCGCTTCCGGCGGCACGATCTTCTCTTCACCGGTGACGAGCGCACAGGCGGCGTTACCCTTGATGCGGCAGATGCGGTCATAGACTTCGCGGGCCAGCAGCCTGAGCGGCAGTCCGATCATCCCGGAGCGATGCGCCAGCATCCGCTCGATGGCGAAATGGGTCTTGCCGGTGTTGGTGGGGCCGAGGACGGCGGAGATGCGGCTGCCGCCCCTATCCCGCGAACCCGCGCTGAAACCCGACGCGCGCTGAGCTTTCATGATGCCTCGAATGTGGGGTGTTTCCGATGGTGGCGCAATAACTTGCGATGATCGAATCGCCTATTGCGGGTTTTCCAGGCTGAAGGTCGAGGTCTCGTCGTCATAGGCGAAGAGCTCCGCGAACCGGCCCCACGCGATGACGGCCTTGAGCGTCTCCTCGGCGGCTTCCGGCGACATGAAGTCCTCCAGCTCGTCCTCGAACCGGGTCCACGGCGCGGTGTGGCTGGCCCGTTCGTCCAGCACCCGGCGGATATGGCAGGCGAGCGGCACATAGCTCGTGAGCGCGCGCGCGAAGATTTCCTTGCGCACGTTGTTGTCCTCTTCGGCGAACCGCTTGCCCATGTGGGTGAGCTTGAAGTCGCCGCCTTCGATCTCGGCAAGCCGCAGCATCTGCAGCGTCTCGGCCACGGGAAACAGCTCGTCGATTTCGAGCTGGAGATCGGCGGTGAGGTCGGGCAGGTCGGCCTTGCCGTCATACGGGTGTTTGGCCACGGCTTCGATCAGACCGGCGAGCAGGTTGGTCGAGATTGGCGGCAGGATGGTGCCGATGCCAAGTCCGGGAAAACGTTCGCGCCGCTGCGCCAGTTGCTCGGCGCGCTTGGCCGTCATCTCCACATAGATGCGGTCGACCAGCGACACGAACGCGGGATCCTGCCGATCGCGCGGATGGCGCAGATCGATCTTGATCTCCGTGACGATGCGCCCCGGATTGGTGGAGAACAGCAGCACGCGATCGCACATCAGCACGGCTTCCTCGATGTTGTGCGTGACAAGGATCGTGCCCTTGATGGGAAGCTGGCCCTCCTGCCAGAGATCGAGGAAGTCGGTGCGCAGGTTTTCGGCAGTCAGCACGTCGAGCGCGGAGAACGGCTCGTCCATCAGGAGGATGTTGGGGTGCACGACAAGCGCGCGCGCGAATCCCACGCGCTGGCGCATGCCGCCGGACAGCTCGCGCGGATAGGCGGACTCGTAGCCATCAAGACCGATCAGATCGATCGCCTGCAACGAGCGCCGGCGGATTTCATCCTGCGGCAGCCCGAGTGCTTCCAGGCCCAGCTGCACGTTCTCCAGCACCGTCAGCCAGGGAAACAGGGCGAAGGACTGAAACACCATCGCGATTCCCGGTGCCGGTCCAGCAACGCGATGGCCAAGATAAGTCACCTGTCCGTCCGTCGGCTCCGACAAGCCGGAGATGATGCGCAGCAGAGTGGACTTGCCGGAGCCGGAACGGCCGAGCAGACCGACGATCTCGCCTTCCTTCAAGGTCAGCTGCACATCGTCGAGCACGAGAAGCTCGCCGCCGCCCTGCTTCGCGAAGGCGCGCCGCACATGTTGGACATCGAGAAGGGCATCGGTGGCCATGGAAGACTCCATCAGATTTGTGCGTGAAGCCGTGCGCCGAGTACCGAGACCGGACCGCGGTCGCGATTGTAGGCGGGGTTGGCGATGAACTGATAGTCGGTGCTGAGACTGAGGTGGTTCGTCAGGGCCGCGCTGTAGTAGGCCTCGAGAATCTGTTCGCGCTCATAGTGCGGCAATTGCCCGTCGCCGATGAGAATGCCGAGGCCACCGTTCGCGAAATAGCGCTGAGCGGACTTGGACATCCCATTCGACACGCCTGCGATGCCGGCCGTGTCGTCACCCCGCCCCCAACGTTTTCCCGAGACGGATAGGCCCAGCGCGACCGAATTGTTGATCTCGGTAAATTCGTAGGCTTCCTTGCTGCCGTCGTTGAGGCTCGCGCGCAGGAAGGCGCCGAAGCCATCGCCGAGCGGTTGCTCGACATTCAGCACGACACCGGGACGCGAGCGGTAGCGCCGCACGAGTGACGTATCGGGAATGGTTCCGGTCAGGTTGGCGAGCTCAACGGCATCGTCGTAGCTGCCCATGCGTCCGCGATTGACGAAGCCGAGCAGCTTGATCTTCCCGGTTTGCCCGAACGCCGGATAACGCGCTTCGATTTCGGCGTCCGCTTCGAACTGGCCGAAACCGCGCTCAAGTTTGGTGGAATTTGGCACGCGCGACAGATCGAAGAGGCCGGCGCGCAGTGTCCGCCAGCTTTGCGTCCATTCGCCCGTGATTCCGTAGCTGTAGCCCCACGCATCCGCGGCGTAGTCGAACGCACCGGAATCGATGATCGACCAGTTGAGGAAATCGCCGCGCGAATCGTGCGCGTAGGCATTCGTGTCGAAAATGTCGGTGACGGAGAACTTGCCGGCCGTGATGACGAGGTTGTCCGTGTCGCGCGTGCCGCCCAGCTGGTTCAAGTCGGCATCGACATTTGCGCTGTCGCCGCCAAGACCGATGGTTTGCCGGAAGAAGAGGCGCTGCAGGCGGAAATAGGGCGTGGATTTGCCGACCTTGTAGGCTTCGCCGCTAGGGAAGCCCGCAACACCGAGCGTGTCGCTCAATCCAAATCCCTGATCCACCTCCGGATTGATCCACGCTTCTCCGCCATCCCACAGCCGAACGCCTGCATAACCCGTAAGGTCGAAAGTCTCGTCGCCGACGCTCCGCGAACCAAGGCTGTTCGTACCCTCATAGGGCGAATGAAAAGCCGGATGGTATTGCCACACATGCGTGACTTGCGCATGCAGCGCCCAATCTTCGCTCGCGTCGTCGGAACCCAGCGCGACGGTCGACATCGAGGAGACGATCAACGGCACGGGGAGCAGGGATCGGAAAATCGCCATCGCGCGCCTCATGCGATCCGGAATCGGCGTTCAGCGTAGGCATAGAGGCGCCGCCAGAGCAGGCGATTGGTAAGGGTCACGAAAATGCTCATCACGGCGATGCCGAGAACGATGCGGTGGAAATTGCCGTTGGTCGTGGCATCCGCGATGTAGGCGCCGAGTCCGTGGGCGCGGAGCGTCTTGTCGCCCCAGCTTGCCACTTCGGCAACGATGGAAGCGTTCCACGATCCGCCGGATGCCGTGATGGCGCCCGTCACGTAGAACGGAAAGACGCCGGGCAGCGCCACCTTGCGCCACCACAGCCACCCCTTGATGTCCAGGCTGGTGGCGACATCGCGCAATTCGACCGGAAGCAGGGAAGCGCCTGCGATCACGTTGAACAGGATGTACCATTGCGTGCCCAGCACCATCAGCGGCGACAGCCAGACATTCGGGCTCAGCTGCCACGCGACAATGATCGAAACCGCGACGGGGAAAACAAGGTTGGCTGGAAAAGCCGCCAGGAATTGCGCCACCGGTTGGACGATCTGCGCCACGCGCGGCCGCAAGCCGACATAGATCCCGATCGGCACCCAGATGGCGCTGGCAATCGCGATCAGCACCAGCACGCGCAAGAGCGTGATCAGCCCCAGCCACGAGGCCACGAACACTTCATGCCAGCTCAGTCCGTGGGACGCGAAAGCCCAAACGCGCCACAGGGCAAGGGCTGCAAGGGCGGAGAGAAACACATACCAGACCACATCGGCGGTGCGTGATGACAACGCGCCGGCCGCGCGGCTTGCACGGTCGCCGCCCCAGGAGAAGCGGTAGCTCCACTTCATCATCGCAAGCAGCGGCGACACCAGCGCATGAATGAGGCGCGAGCGCCGATACATGGTGAGCGCCCAGGATTCCGGCAGATCGTCGCTCTGCTGCTGATCGATGCGGAAGCGCTCGGCCCATGCCACCAGCGGACGGAACAGAAGCTGGTCGTAGATCAGGATCACGATCAGCATGGTGCCGATGGCCCACCAGATCGCGGAGAGGTTCCGTTCGGCGATGGCGGCGGCGATGTAGGAGCCGATACCGGGCAGGGCGATGGTCGTATGGCCGACGCTGATGGCTTCAGCCGCGACGACGAAGAACCATCCGCCCGACATGGACATCATCATGTTCCAGATGAGCTGCGGCATGGCGAACGGCACTTCGATGCGCCAGAAGCGCGCCCATGACGTCAGTCCGAACACGCGGCCGGCCTCCTCCAGCTCGTCCGGCACGGTGCGCAGCGACTGGTAGAAGCTGAACGCCATATTCCAGGCCTGGCTGGTGAAGATGGCGAACACGGCGGCAAGTTCGGCGCCGAAAATCCGGCCCGGCGCCAGGGACAGGAAGAACACGACCGTGATCGAGATGAATCCGAGGATCGGAACGGATTGCAGGATGTCGAGGAGCGGAATGAGCAGCGCTCCCGCACGCGCGCTCTTCGCCGCCAGCGTGGCGTAGGTGAAGGTGAAGAGGAGCGACAGACCGAGCGCGATTAGCATGCGCAGTCCCGTCCGCATCGCGTATTCCGGCAGATGCGAGGGCGCGAGCGAAACCTTCCGGTGCGCAAGGGACGCCAAGGGCTCGCGCAGGAAGCCGCTGGCATCGGCGAACATCACGATGAAGGCGAGCACCAGCAGCGCGGCCAGCAGGTCCCAGCGGCTCGGCAAATACCGGGCGGCGCGGCGAACCGAGATGGGCTGGGGCAGGAGTTTCATCGATCACCTCGGCGCCGGCCGCATCGGCCGGGCCGGATGAAGCAGGGGCTTCAGTCTCGGACCGCCCAATGCGGCAAGCGCAATGGACTCTGCTCGTCGCTCGGCATTGGGATGCTGTTCCTCACACGAATGATGGGCAAATGGCCTCGTGCGCGGGCCGGGTCAATGGGTTTGGCTGTAATGCAGTACGGTTTCTTGAGGGACCAAGTGTGATCGACAGGCGCCTGTGGACGCTCGGTTAATTCGTGCGAACGCCCAGGGCACGAATCAGGGGCGAATCACTAACCGAATCAATATCTGTATCTGTTCTCATACTATACCATGTTTGTCAATATCGATGTCCCACAAAATCTGGACAAGCGGCCCATTCCTTGGGGAACGAGCGCACCCGTCCGGCGGGTACGACCATACATGCGCTCATCGGCGGAAATACCGATAATCCGCTACGCATAGGCGATAATACCTTGACACAAGGGAGAAAGGCTTCATATTAGTACGAACAAAGAACAAGAAGTGGGTATCATGGGTCAGGAAAATCGAACGGAACGAGTCTCTGCGGCCCTTGAGGGCCATCTGAAGCGCTGCGAGCAGATGCTGAAGGACTGCGACAAGGGAATGGAGGAGGAGGGGAAGTGGACCGCGTATGATCTGCGGGACGTCCTCAGCCTCACCAAGGCCAGCGCCCAGCTCGCCGGTGTCATCGCCAGGCTTGAGCCAAGGATTGGTAGGCGGGCCGACGCGGGACCGTCGAAAATTTCCGAATCCAGCGGTTCAATTCCGAAATAATGTTGCGTTGGCCCCATGCCCTATAAGCGCGGAGCGCCGCCCGGCAACAAGAACCGGCTGAAGCACGGCCGCTACACGGCCCGGCGCCTGGAACACCGCCGCCGGGTGGTGGTCACCTTGCGGGATGTCCGCCACGCGCTGCTTGCAGCCCGGCTGGAACTGGCGGCATTTGATTGCCGAGGGCTGCGCAAAGATACTCCGCCGCGGGAGAACCGAGTTGACCGACAGCAAGAACAAATGGGCCGCGCTGGCGCAGAAGGAATTGCGAGACAAGCCGCTCGCTTCCATCACGTGGCAGACGCCGGAAGGTTTCGCGGTGAAGCCGCTCTACACAGCGGCCGATCTCGAGAACCTGGAAGCCGATACCTCGCCAGGCTTTGCCCCGTTCACGCGCGGCGTGCGCGCTACGATGTATGCGGGCCGCCCATGGACCATCCGCCAGTACGCCGGATTCTCAACGGCGGAAGAGTCGAACGCGTTCTACCGGAAGAATCTGGCGGCCGGGCAGATGGGGCTCTCCATTGCCTTCGATCTGCCGACGCATCGCGGCTACGACAGCGATCATCCCCGCGTGACGGGCGATGTCGGCAAGGCGGGCGTGGCGATCGATTCCGTCGAGGACATGAAGATCCTCTTCGCCGGCATTCCGCTCGACAAGATGAGCGTGTCGATGACGATGAACGGCGCTGTTATTCCGACCATGGCGAATTACATCGTGGCGGCGGAAGAGCAGGGTGTGGCGCCGGAAAAACTCTCCGGCACGATCCAGAACGACATCCTCAAAGAGTTCATGGTGCGGAACACCTACATCTATCCGCCCGAACCTTCGATGCGCATCGTCGCCGACATCATCGAGTTCACGGCGAAGCGCATGCCGAAATTCAATTCGATCTCGATCAGCGGCTATCACATGCACGAGGCCGGTGCGACCGCCGTGCAGGAACTCGCCTACACCTTGGCCGATGGCATCGACTATGTGCGCACGGCCAAGAAGCGCGGGCTGGATGTCGACAAATTCGCGCCGCGCCTGTCGTTCTTCTTCGGCATCGGCATGAACTTCTTCATGGAGGTGGCGAAGCTACGTGCCGCCCGGTTCCTGTGGTCGCGCATCATGACGGGCTTCGGCGCGAAGAACCCGGAATCGCTCATGCTGCGCACGCATTGTCAGACGTCCGGCGTGTCGCTCACCGAGCAGGACCCGTACAACAACATCGTGCGCACGGCCTATGAGGCACTCGCCGCGGTGCTGGGCGGCACCAATTCGCTGCACACCAATTCTTTCGATGAGGCCATCGCGCTGCCGACGGAATTCTCCGCCCGCATCGCGCGCAACACGCAGCTCATCCTGCAAAACGAATCCCAGGTGACGCGCGTGGTCGATCCGCTGGGCGGCTCGTACTATGTCGAGGCGCTGACGCACGCGCTTAGCGTCCATGCGCAGGCCATCATCGACGATGTCGAGGCGATGGGCGGCATGACCAAGGCGGTCGAGGCGGGAATCCCGAAGCTGCGGATCGAGGAGGCGGCGGCGCGACGGCAGGCGCGGGTAGACAAGGGCGAAGACGTCATTGTCGGCGTCAACCGATTCGAGCCGCAGCACGAGGATCATCTGCCGATCCGCGACATCGACAATGCGGCGGTCCGTGCACAGCAGATCGCCCGCATCAAGGACGTAAAGGCGAAGCGCGACACAACGAAGGTGAAGGCGACACTCGATGCGCTGACCGAAGGTGCGAAGAGCAACGCCAATCTGCTGGAGCTGGCGGTGAATGCCGCGCGGGCGCGCGCCACCGTCGGTGAAATTTCGGATGCGATGGAAAAAGCATTCGGACGCCATCGCGCCGAAGTGCGCGCCATCTCCGGCGTCTACGGCTCGGCCTATGAGGGCGACAACGAATACGCGGCATTGCATGGCGAGGTGGAGGCGTTCGCGAAGGACGAGGGCAGGAGGCCGCGCATCTATGTCGCCAAGATGGGTCAGGACGGCCACGACCGCGGCGCGAAGGTGATCGCCACGGCATTCGCCGATCTCGGTTTTGATGTCGATATCGGTCCGCTGTTCCAGACACCGGAGGAAGTGGCGAAGGACGCGATCGAGGCGGATGTTCACGTCATCGGCGTCTCCAGCCAGGCGGCGGGCCACAAGACGCTGGTGCCGCAGCTTCTTGAGGCGCTGAAAAAGCAAAAGGCGGACGACATCCTCGTGGTCGTCGGCGGCGTGATCCCGCAGCAGGACTACGCGTTCCTGCAGAACGCCGGCGTCGCGGCCATCTTCGGCCCCGGCACGAATATTCCCGAAGCCGCCTCGCGTGTTTTGAAGCTCATCCGTACACGGACAATCAACCAGGCAGCGGAGTAGCCGATGCTGGGGGCAATTCTGTTCGCGATGGTGGATGCGGCGGCGGACGCCCCGCCAAAACCGGTGCCGGTAACAACTATCACCGTTGCCCCGCCAAAGCCGATGCCGGCAGGCCCTGTCACCAGTCCGGCCTCGGTCGGCAAGCCGCATACCTGCCCGGAAGATCAATATCCCGTTTCGGCTATGCAGGCGGGGACCGAAGGCTCAACGACCCTTCAGTTCAGCATTACGCCTCAGGGAACTGTCGCCGATATTTCGGTGCGCAATTCAAGCGGCAATGGTGATCTCGACACGGCGGCGGTCACATGCGCGCGCGACTGGCTCTATAACCCAGCGATGGAGAACGGCGTTCCGATTCAGGTGTTATGGAGGGCCCTTGTCCGGTGGCAGATCCGCCCAATGGAACCCTATTCGGCTGTGCCCGATGCCGTGAGAGATTGCCTCAAGGCGGACCCGACGGGTTGGAGTGAGGTCAAGGCTGCGCCACTTCGATCGGTTGTGCGGGCGCACTTCGCCGGCGGAGTGATGAGCGACATCACACTTGCGGGATCGAGCGGCGATGGCGATCTCGATAATCGCACCGTTGCCTGTTATCGCAGTGTGTCGACGGACGCCACCGCGGAAATACCGGATGGTGACGAGCTGTTCGTCATCATGAAGCCCGGCGAGTAGTCGAGATGCCGCGACCGGAGGTGCTAATGCGTACTCGGACAATCAACTGGCGGCTGAGTAGGTTCAGTTGCCGATGGTTTTCGTGAGAAACGCCTCGCTTTCCTTGAGGAAGCGGACGCGCGTGTCGGCAAAGTTGAAATAATGATCCTCTCCCGGAAAGCGGATGAACTCGACCTGTTTGCCGGCCTTATTGAGCGCGTCGTTCATGAGTTCGCTCTGCTTGATCGGGACCGTGATGTCGGTCTCGCCATGGAGCAGCAGGATGGGACACTTCACCTGATCGGCGTGGCGATCGGGTGAAGTGGCCCGCAACTGTTCGGAATCGTCGTCCGGGCTGCCGATTCGAGAGAGCCAAAATGAAACATTGCCGGAATCGCTGCCGTAGCGGGAGCGTTCCGATCGGATCATGACCGGCAGGTCCGAGATGCCGGCGAAGCTGATGGCGCAGGCATAAAGATCCGGCGTCAGCGTCGCGCCCGCCAGCGCAGCGTATCCACCATAGCTCGCTCCGACGATGCAGACGCGCTTGGGATCGACAATGCCGTCGGCGATCATTTTCTTAACGCCGTCGGTGATGTCGTCCTGCATCTTGAGGCCCCATTGATGCAGTCCAGCTTCGGTGAATTTGTGGCCGTATCCTGCTGAGCCGCGGTAGTTCGGCTGCAGCACGGCGTAACCCCGATTGGCGAAGAACTGTGCCATCCAGTCAAAGGACATGTCGTCTCGCGAGTCCGGGCCGCCATGCGGCAATACGATTGCCGGAAGATTCTTGGAGGCCTTTCCCGGCGGCAGCGTGAGATAGGCGGGAATATCGAGACCGTCGCGCGCCTTATACGGATACGGTTTCATGTCGCCGAGATCGGCTTGCGAAAGACCGGGATACGCACTGGCGATCTTGGTCGCCTGATGCGACTCTCGGTCAAGATAGTAGTAGGTCGGTGGCTGCTTCGGTGCCTCAACCTCGACGATGACCGTCTTCAGGGCCGTATCCCAGGAGACAGCACTGGCGGAAACGTTTGGGAAGGCTTGCTCCAGTCCGCGCTGCAGAGCCTCCATTTTGGGATCGAAGTAGTAGACCTCCGGGCGATCGGCCACGTAGCCTGCACCAACTACGCGCCCCGTCCACGGATCTTCGATTGGGATATCGGCGTCGTAGGTGGGATTGGCGAAGACGGGCGTTTCCTTACCCTTCGCCAGATCGAGGCGAGTGAAGACCGCGCGCTTGCTCGCATCCAGCGCCGACCGGATCAATGCGGTGCCGTCACTGTCGATTCCGACAATTCCTGCGCCGCGATCTTCCGTTGCGTCGTACTCGCCGATCTCCCGCCAGTCGCCCTTGTCATAGGCCTCGACGTGATCCAGCAAGGGTTTTTCCGTGTGGTCCAGCCGGCCGATGATCTTGCCGTGACCATCGAGATACCATCCCGCAGTACGGGCTTTACCGACCGCGACCCGTTCCTCGCTTCCCGTCCGTACATTCACGCGGTACAGATCGTAGCGGAACGCGTCATCGACGTCGCTGTAGACGAAGATTGGCATGTAGATATTATCCGGATCGTCGAGGTCGACGTCGTCTATGATTGCCACATTGGTGTTGATGTCCGTGAAGAGATTGTTCTTCATCAGTATGACAGGATCTCCGCCATGAACGTCGAACGACACGGCACGCGTCCACTGATGGATAAGTTCGGATGGGTCGCCGACCCTCCTGTTTAGCTTTAGGTATACGACGAGACGATCATTCTTGACCCAGCGCACGCCATCGATGATTCCTTCGGAGGCGGTAATCACCGCCGGCTTGTCGGCAAACCCGATCGGGTAGATGACCGCGACCGGGCGGCCTTCGAGTGATTGGACGGCGGCGTAATGCTTGCCATCCGGAGACAGCATTGGACTTTCCATCACCGGAAGGCGGCCGAAAGCTTCGACCGCTGGATGCGACTGAGCAAGCGCGGATTGGCAAGTGCCAAGCAGCGCCAACAGCGCCGTGCACGACCACACGAAGATGCGAGACATGTCCCCCTCTACGCCGTTACTGCGCAGCCCCCTAGGAGCGCGACCTTACTTCAACTTTGCTCTCAGTACGACTCCGGCATCTCTCAGGGGACAGATCAGCCCTTCGTGGCGCCGCCTTGGACCTGCAGCTTGTCGAGCGTGACGACGACGGTGCCGAGTGTCATGGGCGCCCAGACTTTCAGCGCGATGACATAGTGGCCGGTCGGTGCACTGGCGCTCGGGATCTCTGCAAACCACGCGTAGATCGGCGGGAAGGATTTGCCTTCCTTCAGGATCTTCGGT
>DATIYG010000123.1:0-5737 GCA_035517755.1 Rhizomicrobium sp.
CTACGCCGTCACCGGTTTCGGCCTTTCGCCGTTCCCGATCTGGATGGACGGCAACCAGTTCTTCGGCGTGGCCGGTGTCATCGCCTTCCTGCCGCACGGCTGGGAGAAAGTCTCGGACGCGCTGTCCAAGGCGCAGGATGCAGCGCTCGCCAAGCGCGCGCCGGAGCTGGTCGCGTCGCTGGCGAAGACACCGTCCGGCCCCGTCGTCTTCAACAATGTGAAGCTCTACGATGCCGACGCTCGCAAGTTCCGCGACGGAATGAGCGTGGTCGTCGAAGGCGGACGCATCGCGTCTGTCGGGCCGGCCGCGAAGATCAAGGCGCCGGCCAATGCGCAAGTGATCGACGGCGCCGGCAAGACGCTGATCCCCGGCCTGTGGGACAATCACCAGCACTACGGCGATGATTCCACCGGCCCGCTGCTGCTCGCCTCCGGCATCACATCGGTGCGCGATCCCGGCAACGATCCGGAACAATTGATGGCGCGCAAGAAGCGCATCGATGACGGCCAGCTGCTCGGCCAGCGCATCGTGCCGTCGCTTCTGATCGACGGCCCCGGCCCGTACACGGCGCAAGTCGCCGTGGTCGTGCACAATGTGGACGAGGCGCTCGCCGCCGTGCACCGCGCCAAGGACACCGGCTATTTCGGCATCAAGATCTACGGCTCGATGGATCCCGCCTGGGTGAAGCCGATGGCCGATCTCGCCCACAAGCTCGGCCTGCATGTGCACGGCCACATCCCGCACGGCATGCGCGCGCTGGATGCCGTGCACGACGGCTATGACGAGATCACCCACATCAATTTCGTGATGATGCAGGCGATGCCGGACGACGTGGTGGCGAACTCCAACGGAATGGCGCGGTTTGTCGGCACCGGGAAATACGCCGCCGATGTCGATGTGCATTCGCCGATGATGACGAAATATCTCGACGAGCTGGCCAGGCGCCACATCGCGGTCGATCCCACACTCGTCACCTTCGAGGATCTCTACGTGCCGGAGCGCGGCAGCGTTCCGCCGTCGGATGCGCCCTATTTCGACACGCTGCCGCCGCAGCTGTCGCGCGGATTCCTGTCGAGCGCGATGGCGCCGCAAGGCGACCTCACCCGCGCGCGCATGCGGGCAAGCTTCGCCAAGCTCCAGGCGCTGATCCCCGAGCTCTACAAGCGGCACATTCGCGTGCTCGCCGGCACCGACGGCTTCGGCTTCGAACTGATCCGCGAACTTGAGCTTTACGTGCAGGCCGGAATGACGCCGGCCGATGCGCTGGCCACGGCAACCATTCTGCCGGCGGAAGAATATCGCCTCGCCAATGTCACAGGCTCGATCAAGAAGGGCAAGCTCGCGGAGCTGGCGCTGATTGACGGCGATCCGTCGAAGAACATCGGCGATCTGCGCCAGGTGGAGCTCGTCATGCGCGACGGCAAGATGATGAACGCGGACGATCTGCGCACCGCGCTCGGCATCTCAAGCCGCCCGAAGAAGTAGGGGACGCCGAGGCGCGCGGCGCGGATCGTACGATCGGCGTCCAACCCGTTTCCCTGCGCAACCGGAGGCCCGACTGGCGCCATGGCTGCAGGCGATCGATGCCGGGTTGCTGCGGTTGTCGAGCCGCTCAGTGACTGCGGTGAGTCATACAGATGTGCCGAAAGCCTGCCGCCGCGAAAGGCGCCAGGCGGGCTTTCACCGCTTCATAGTCATTCGATCGACAGACGCCGGATGACAGCCGGTCGATGCGCCCGGTCTCCGCGAAGGCGAGCGTCAACGCCCCGGAGAGAAAATGGTAGGCCCAAAAAAGATCGTCGTCCCGCGCGCCGGGCATGATGCCGCGCAGCGCGTCGATGAGCCTGTGGATGACCGGATCGAAGTACCGCGCCATGGTTTCGCCGCCCCATTTGCGGGTGTTGTTCACCTGCGCAACGATCGCCAGATAGTTCTTCCAGCCTGCGCCCCCTCTTGCCCACCGCTCCATCACCGGATCAAGGAAGGCGTGCATGAATCCCTCGATGGTGGCGCCGCCGGCGCCGGCGCTGATCTGGTAGTCGTCAATGGATTTCAGCCGGGCATCGTTGATGACAGCGGCACGCCGGAGGAAAACCGCGTCGAACAGGCCCCTCTTGGTGCCGAAATAGTAGTGCGCCAGTGCGACGTCGACGTTCGCCTTGCGGGTCACTTGCCGCACCGTGACGCCGTCAAAGCCGTGCTCGGCAAACAATTCTTCGGCGGCATCCAGGATTCGATCGCGCAGCGTTTCACCGCCATTGGTCGGCCTTCCCCGGCTTCTTTTGGGATGGAGCTTCGTGGTTTCTCCCCGTTTGCGCCGCCCGGCGGAACTGCCTCGCCTGGTCCTCACGCTGCCTGCCATTAGAGAGCCCTCCGTAATGGCGCGATGGGACTGGAGATTGGCATTTTTGGCAACCGTCCCGGCCGTCGTGCCCTTTCGGCAACAGAAATCGCCAGAATTTCATCGGGTGCGGAAAACCTCTTCATCAAGTGCTGAATTATCATTGCCCGGAGGTTGGAGCCGGGCGTAGCTTTTCAGCGTCGGAAACAGGGCCGCATCGAAGAGCGGACGAAGGGGACGAAATGCTTGGTGTTCTGAAGGCGCGCCTGATCGGCAGCGCGTTGGCTTTTGCGACTGTCATTCCCTCGGCGGCATTGGCGCAAACCGCGACTCAATCGGCCGTCGAGGAGGTGACCGTTACGGCGCGCCGCATATCGGAGAACATCCAGTCCGTGCCGATTGCGGTCACGGCAATCAGTGCCGAATCCCTGAACCGCGAAAACGCGGAGAATCTCGGCGCCCTTCAGGGCCAGGTGCCAAACCTCAATATCGTGCAGGGCCGGGCATCCAATTCGTCGGCGAATATCTTCATCCGCGGCGTCGGCCAGCCCGATGCGCTCATGTCCTTCGATCCCGGTGTCGGCGTCTACGTCAATGACGTCTATATGTCGCGCATACAGGGCGCCTTGCTCGATGTGTACGATGTCTCCCGCATCGAGGTGCTGAACGGGCCTCAAGGCACGCTGTACGGCAAGAACACGATCGGCGGCGCCGTCAAGATCTACACGTATCAGCCGACCGACGAGTTCGAGGGTGCCGCCCAGGCCGACTACGGCAGCTATGATGACCGCGAACTGCGCGCGCATGTCTCCGGGCCCATTTCGGATGAGTGGGGCTACGCCCTCATGGGCTATGTCGCCGACCGCGAAGGCTATGCGCAGGATCCCATCAGCGGCCGCCACTATAACTCGAAGAACACGTGGGCTGGCCGCGGCATCCTTTCGTGGACGCCAAGCGCGAAGCTGAAATTCGATCTCGGCGTGGACTTCACCGACGAAAACCCGAGCCTCAGTGTCGGAAAGTCCGTGAACGCGCTTTATTCGACGGACCTCGGCTTCGGCACGATCAACATCATCGAAGTGCCGAAACCTGGCCAATACAATTACAAGACCGCGATCGGGTCGGACCTTCCGAACCACGCCAACTATCTTCATCACGCGGGTGTGGACCTGACTGCAACCTACGAAATCAACAGCGACTGGACCTTCAAGTCGATCACGTCGTGGCGGAATCTCGCATTTCGCACCTTCGAGGACATCGATGCCACGCCAGCACAGCTCGGCGATGTGAAAGTTGCCTTCAATCAGCATCAGTACAGCCAGGAATTCCAGCTCCTTTACTCGACAACCGATTTCCATGCGGTGGGCGGCGTTTATGCGTTGAGGGAGAACGTCAGTTCGGACCAGTTCGATATCGCCAACAATCTGCTCACCTTCTTCGGGCTGCCGCTCGACCTGACGAAATTCGTGAACGACGACCTTACGACCACGTCCTACGCGGCGTACGGTTCCGCCGATTACGACTTCGCGCCAGGCTGGACGCTCTCCGCGGGCCTGCGCGGCACCTATGAGAAGAAGGACTACAGCTTCGGCTATTTCTTCACCGGCACATTGGCCCTGCCGGGCTTCAACTTCGCCGCCAAGGACAACTGGAGCGATCTCTCGCCGAGCTTCACGCTCAGCTACAAGCCGACCGACGATACGATGCTGTATGCGCGCGCGGCCAAGGGCTTCAAGTCGGGCGGATTCAACGGCCGCGCCGACAATATTGACGAGGCCCGGCCGTTCAAGCCGGAAACCCTGTGGTCCTATGAGATCGGCGCGAAGACAAGCTGGTTCGACGATCGCCTCGTCGCCAACGGCGATCTCTTCTACGGGAACTACAAGGATTTCCAGGCGCGCATCTCGACCGGCAGCGGCATAACCGGCGATTTCGCGGTTCTCAACGCCGGCAAGCTGAAGCAGTACGGCGCGGAGTTGGAGCTGTTTGCGCGGCCCACCGATCAACTGCAGCTCGACGCAGAAATCGGTCTGCTGCACGCAAGCTACGACCAGTTCCTCGATCCGCAGTTTGGACCGGGCGACCCGCGCGACAACCGGTCATGGGAAACGCCCGCCTTCGCACCGCATGTGACCGCACGCCTTGGGGCCCTCTACACTGTCTCGCTCGGCGGCAACGGTTTCCTCGACTTCGCCGGCGACTGGAATTATCGCGCGCGCCAGGCGCTGGCCGTCGACAATTCCGATCTCACCACGCATGTGCCGTTCCCCGGCATGTTCGCGAAATCGTACACGGTGCTGAATGGCCGGATTGAATGGCGGGCAGACGACGAGCGCTGGTACCTCGCCGCGTTTGGCCGCAATCTCACCAACAAGGTCTATGCGGTCGACGCACAGGAATTCTCCAGTGTCGCGGGCATCCGTACGACCTACTTCGGCGAGCCGCGCACGTTTGGCGTGGAAGCGGGCGTGAGGTTCTGATCGGCGATTCGCCTAGCGGATTTCCCACGTGACGGAGACGGTGGTCGATAACGTGTTTTCCCCGGCCGCAACCGGCGTGGGCGCCTTATCCACTGCGGTCGTGAACGCCATAATGCGCATCGGCTGTGGCGGTGCGGCGTAGCTGCCTTCGCTGATCGACACGATCGGTCCCAGCGTGACGCCGGCTGCGCGCGACAAGGTATCAGCCTTCGCGATGGCGTCCTTCACGGCGTCTTCGCGGGCGGCCGCCATCAGCGGCTTGGGATCGCGGATGGAGAAGCTGATGTCGCCCAGCGAATTGGCGCCGGAGGACACCAGCGCATCGATCGCGGGTCCAAGGTTGTCGAGATTGTCCACCGTCACGGTCACCGAATTCGACACCTGATAGCCGATCACGCGGTGCGGCTGCTTGGAATTGAAATCGGGATATTGCGGCGTGACATTGATGCCGCTCGTCTGGATGGACTTGTCAGGGATGCCCAGCCGCTTCAGCGTGGCGAACACTGCGTTCATCGCGCGGCTGTTGGCGCCGAGCGCATCGGCCGCGGTTTTGCCGTCGGTGACGACGCCGGCCGACAGCGTCGCCTGGTCCGGCCGCGCTTTCGCCTCGCCTTCGCCCGAGACGGTGAGGAGGCGCGGCGTGGGCCCGTCGCCCTGCGCTATCGCCGGCGCCGAGCCAACCGCGGAACCAAGAAGCACTGCGGCGAGCAAGCCATCGCGAAATCGAATCATGGAACATCCTCCGGCAGATCGGCGCGAGCTTCGCGCGGCGAGAAGGCAAAACTTCGGCAGGACTCGTCAGTCAGCCTATCCATCTGAATCTACGAGCCATTGGGCGTACACGGCATCCGCGCCCGCGCCCCGGCGAGGAGGGTTTGGCGGCAAGCCTCTTCCTGCTATGAGGGGCCGGGGCCT
>DATIYG010000124.1:0-3238 GCA_035517755.1 Rhizomicrobium sp.
GGGCACGGTGGGCTCGTCCGATCCGGGCACGGTGACCGTGGTCGGCCGTTCGGACGACAACAAGGGACTCTACATCCAGACCTTCGACCACAAGGGACATCCCGCCAATCTCGGATTCCATGTGATCGTCCAGTGCTGACGGCGTGAGGCTCGCGCGCTATTCGCGCGGGCCTTGCTCACTGAGGGGAGCAGGGACAAGGAACGTCGGTGCGGCTGTGATCTGGCGCAGCTTCGACAGCGTTTCAAACGCGACCGTGCGGCGAATCATGAAGGACATCTTTCGGCGAAATTCATCGTCTGCGCCGTCGCCGGTTTCGCGCCGTGCCTCAAGCGCGAGCGCCACCGTCAATTTGAGGCCGCAGATCACATAAAATTCGTATGAGGCATCGACCTTGCTGAGTCCCTTCGTCCGATGCCGCAGGATGCGCGCCAGTCTTCCTCCGGTACAGACCATTGCCCCGTCTCGGACCGCCATCTCGCTCAGGATTGTTCCCCCTGCAGCGAAAAACGTCGGCTCGATGTCGCTGAACTCGGCCGCGATCATGGACCAGCCAAGTTCTACGGCAGCGAGATTGGAATCGCCTATGAAACAGACCCGACGCACGGGAGCGACGCTAGTCTGGTTCCCGTCCGCGGAAAATACCGGACGAACGCGGCCAGCGAATGCCTAGGCCCACCCGGGATAACCGGGACCTGCGAGAACGCAGGGAACGTGGTTCGTGTCACAGAACTCCACTATGCTGGCGCGCGAAACCAAGGGGGACCGTCTCATGAATTCCCTTCGCAATCTGGTTCTCGCACTTGCAATCCTTCCTGCATTCGCGCTTGTCACGTCACTGCCGGCGCGAGCCGATTTCTGCATTCAGCTGAACGGAGGGCCGTTCAGCGGCGATATCGGGTTCTTCCGCTTCAGGGGCAAGATGCCGACGGTCGCAGGCCACATCGTAACCTTGCGAGGCCGCGCGGCGGGACTCGATCCCGTGTTCGGCACCGCGGTCGTGGCAAAGGACGGCAGCTATGTCGAACTCGGCGCGACCTTCTTCATCGATGCCGATGAAGGCCAGATCGACGTGACGTTCGCCCCGCCGAATTCCAGCACCGGCAGCGGCTACGGCGACTATGGCGCGTACGGCACGGGCTCGAGTGTCGACGCCGCAATCGTCAGCTGCGGGCTCGAACCGGTGAATACGATGGACCCGATGCGCCGGAGAGTGCGGCACTAGTCGTCAGGCACTGACCGGTTCGGCGTCGGGGAATTTCCAGCGGCCGTCCAGAATTTCGGCGCGCGGGCGATACATCCGCACCGTATAGTTCCAGCCCGGCATGATCGGCAGGCAGTTGGGCGCATCCGCCGGATCGCCGCCGAACTGGATCGTCACCGATCCGTCGGCATTTTTCTTCGCGGCGATGTTGTTCACCGAATAGGCGTTGCGGTCGTTCTTCTCGAGATAGCCTTCCGAATTGTAGACGGTGACCGACCAGAAGCCATCGACCGGAACGTCCTTCACCGTCAGGCGATAGACGGTCTTGCCGTTGTTCCTCGTGGGCACCACCAGGCCGTAGAACGCATCCTTCTCCGGATTGCCGCCCCAGGCCGTAGCGGCGCCAATGAGATGGCGCACGGGATCGACGGCCGGCCGGTCGCCGAAGGCGTGGCGGGAGTCCGGCATGGTGCGGCCGAGCGTCAGGAGCGCCTCGCGCACGTTCTTCTGGCTGTCCTGGTCCCAGTCCGGCACCTCGAAGTGGCCCGGATTTCGTTGCTCCACCTTCACCCCATCCTGGATCGCGTGAACCGTGTCGAGATCCTTTGGATCGCTCGGGTCCACCAGGGTGCGGATGGCCGCCATCATGTAGCGCGTGCCGATCTGCTCGCGCGAATAGGTGTGGCGGCCGCCGCCATAGACGACTTCAGGCACATATTCGTCCTCGTCGAAGATCTCCATCGACATGAAGTGGCCATCCGGCTCGGGCAGGGTGATGGTGACCGGCCCGGCATCGAGATCGAACACGGCGCTGGAATAGAGCGTGTCGCGGTTCATGCGGATGACGAGCTGATGATCGATGCTGGCAGGCTCGCGGATGTGCATGAATTTCCCGAACCCGCCATCCTTCACGACATTGCCGAAATACAGATCGGTTTCGGCGCGGGTGAAATTGTCTGGCGTGACGCGGATGGATTGCGGCATGGCGGAAATCCTTTGTCGGGACGTCACGGTTTTTGCCGCCGGCGGAGCCATGTCTCCATTGGGCCGTGGGCCATCCATCGTCTCATGCGATAAGGCGACAGGCGAGCGCGCCTCCACTCACACGTACATGTATTCCTGGCGCCAGTATCCGCTCAGCATGATCCGCCTTGCGCAGCGCAGGCATGGCGCCTGGCGCCCGTTCTGGGCCGCCTCGAAGATGCATTGCACGCCGATGATCGCATCGCGGACAGTCTGCCGCGAATGCAAATTCTGACGCAGCGCGTAGGCGACGATGTCGGCGGCGTTGGGCTCGCGTCCGCACTTGCAGACGACGGACTGCGCATCCGGAATGCAGTGGAAGAACGTGACCGATTCATAAGGCAGGTCGGCGATCCCCTCGATGAAACGCAGATCGGCCGGCGGCGTGTGCCGCACGCCTGGCATGGCATTCGCCTCGGCCACGGCGCGATCCATGCGATCGCGCGGGATGATCATTTTGTGCAGATAGGCGGGCGCCTCGTTCCGCAATTGCTCGATTTCGGACATGTGTTTGCTCTCCATCTTTGACGGATTTCGGCTCTGTGGTCGGATCAAACAGCGCGTTCATGGTGGGCGCATCGGCCCGCAAGAGCAATGGACGGAATTCCAACACTGTCATCCCGGCGAGCATCGCGCGTCAGCGCGATGCGAGGGAAGGGGACCCAGGGATATCCGGCAGCGCGATCTCGCCGAGAAGGCGCGCATAGAGATCGTTCCAGCCCGAATTGTGCTTCTCGATCAGCTTGATCTTCCACGCACGGATCCAGCCCTTGATCTGCTTCTCGCGCGCGATCGCCACCGCAATATCGTTGTGCATCTCGTACCAGACGAGAATGTGCGCGCCGTACTTCTTGGTGAAGCCTTCGGCGATCCCATTCTTGTGCTGCCACGTTCGGCGCATCACGTCGTTCGTCACGCCGGCGTAGAGCGTGCCATTCCTACCGCTCGCGAGGATGTAGACGAAGTAGACGCGCTCCCTCATCTGCGAAATCCCGCTTTGTGAGGACCTCCTG